>DATNDC010000155.1:0-34761 GCA_035607055.1 Polyangia bacterium | reverse complement strand
GCGGGATACCGTCGCAGGTAGCGGACCGCCAGCGTGGCTGCGTCGGGGTCGTGGTGCGCCACGGCGGCCTCGATCGACAGCGCCAGCGCCTCCTCGGCGAGCGCGCCGTTCGGCCGGCGGTCGAGGTAGCGCGCCAAGAGCACGCGGGCCCGCACCGGATCGCGATCGAGCCGGAGCGCGCGCATCCCCTCCAGGACAGCTTGCGTGTCCTGCTCGCCCTGCGGGGTCGCCGCCACGAGCGGCGCGAGATGGTGGGGGTGGGTCACCGTGCTCGGCCCGCGGACCGGCGCCGGAGCAGCGGTCAGGGGCGGCAGCGGAGCCTCCACCGGCGACGGCGCGGACGGCGACGGCGCGGCGACAGAGCGATGGCCGCGCGCGCGTTCAGCGACCGGGACAGGTGCCTGCGCCAGCGAAGAGGCGACGACCCGACCATACGCTCGAGCGATCCATCCGCGCCAGGGCCCGATCGCGGCGCTGGCGAACGCACCGCAGCCGATCAGGACGCCGGCCACGATCGCCGGGCGTAGCAGGCGCGGCCCGCGGCGCGGGCCCGGGCGCCCGAAGCCGAGCAGGACGCGCTGCTTTCGCCCCGGCGGAGCCTTGTAAGGTTCCCTGGACCGAAGGAGACCGACGACCCAGGGGTCGAGCCCCGGATGGTCCGCCAGCCGACTGGGATCTTCGTCGCGCCTCATCGCCGCTCGCTCGTCCCCTGCGCCCTGCGGTACTTCGCGGCCAGCGCCAGGAAGTCCTTGCGCGCGTGATAGAGGCGCGTCCAGACGGTGTTGAGCGGAACATTCTGGATGCGCGCGATCTCCTCGCCCGGCAGCCCCTCGAGCTCGAACAGCACGAAGGTGAGGCGGCGCTCCTCGCGGATCTTCCCCAGGATGGTCTGCAGGATCCGCTGGTCTTCTCGTCGTTCGAGGCCCGTCGCCGGACCACCGCCGGCGTACTGCAGGCCGTCCGGGTCCTCGACGCGCCGGCGGGTGAAGATGTGCTTGACCCAGGTGCGCCGGCGGAAGTCGCGCACCTGGCGCCGCGTGATCCGATAAAGCCAGCCGGAGGGGTTGACGCCGTCGAAGGCGCCGAGCCGGCGGCGCACCACCAGAAAGACCTCCTGTACGATGTCGTCGCGGTCGGCCGCCGGGCCGCCGAGCGCCCGGATCCAGCGCGCCACGTCCTCGAACCACAGGTCGTAGAAGGCGCGAAAGTCCTGGGGGAAGCCCGGCGAGCGGAGCGCCGCCTGCCGCTCGCCCTGGGGGTGCGGATTCACCCAGACCTTCATGTCCCTGCCAGGGCGCGCGCCTGCCCGGATCTTCATGCGAAATGGCGGTCATTCTAGCCGCACCGGCACGGCGACGTCTCGCGCAAGCGGTGGCCGTTCGGATATCGTGGCGAGGTGCGTGAAGGGCTCCTTCGCCGCGCCGGTCTGGCCGCGGTGGCGCTGGTCGGCCTCGGCGTCGCCAGCGCGCGCGCGGCCGACGCGCCGGCGACCGCCGCACCGCCGGCGACCGCCGCGCCGTCGATCGATCCGGCGTCGGCCATCGGCGGTCCGAGCGCCTGCCCGCGCCCGGACGCCGTCTGGGCGGAGCTGGTGACGCTGGTGCCGCACGAACGGCTCGAGGCGCGCCTCGGCGCCGTCGCCGGCGGCCAGACCCCGGTGGTGGAGATCGTCGATCTGGGTGTCCGCTACCGGGTCCTCGCCGCGGGCCAGGTCCGTGAGTATCAGGACGAGAGCCACGACTGCGCCTACCGGGCCCGGATCGCGGCCGTGTTCGTGGCGCTGGCGCTCGATCCCGCGGAGCTGGCGCCTCCCCCTCCCCCACCGGTGGCGCCGGTGCCACCGCCGCCGCCGGTGGTCACCCCGCCGGCAGAGCTGCCGCCGGCGGCGCGGCTCGATCTGGGCGCCACGGTGCTGGGCGGGGTCGGTCCCGACGACCGCGTCGGTCAGCTGGGGCTCGAGCTGCGCTGGTCCGGCGGCCATCACGCGATCGGCCCCGAGGCGGGCGCGATGGCGCTGCTCCCGGTCGACAACACCGTCGGCGGGGTCCGCCTGCGCCAGTGGCGTGTGCCGGTCGACGCCGGGGTGCGCGTCCGCAGCGCCGGACCACGCGTCGAGCGCTACGGAGAGCTGAGCGTCGCCGCGGCCCTCATCTCCGAGCGGGCACTCGATCTGGCGAACCCCCGCTCGCAGACGGCGCTCGAGCTCGGATTGCGCGCCGCCGTCGGCGTTCATGCCACCCGCGGCCGCCTCGCCCCCTTCGCCGCGCTCTCGGCCGAGCTGGTCCCGTGGCCCCCTTCGGTGTTCGCGCTTCCGGCCGGCACGGTCGGCCACACGCCCCTCCTCTGGATCGGCGCCACCGCGGGCGCCTCGCTAAGCTTCCTCTGATGCGCGCGCGAAGCTGGCTGCCCACGTTCGGTCTCCTCGCGCTCGTCCTCGGGTGCGGCCCGATGGACGTGGGCTCGGACCTCCTCTGGACGTCGCGCTTCGAGACCGCCGACTTCGGCGAGTGGACCTCCGTCTCTGGCGGCCAGGCGGAGGCGTTCCCGATGCCGCCGAACGCGATCGCCGTCTCGAACGTGCAAGCGCACACGGGGAGCTTCGCGGCGGCGCTCACCATCACCGCCGGCCCGGACGACACGCAGGAGAGCACGGCACTGGCCCGGGCGGGCGATCTGCCGGACGAGGCCTACTACAGCGCCTGGTACTACCTGCCGCGCAGCGTTTCGGTGGGGACGTTCTGGGTGTTGTTCAAGTTCCGCCAGCGGACGAACGCCGACGATCCGGCGACCGCCGGCGAGCTCTACGACATGGACCTCGCCACGCTGCCGAGCGGCGAGATGACGTTGCAGCTCTACGACCACACGACGTCGGCGGACATCCCGCTGGACGTGACCGATCCGATCGTGCCGGTCGAGGCCTGGTTCCAGCTGGAGGCCTTCTACCGCGCGGCGCCGGACGCCACCGGACGGGTCACCTTTTGGCTCGACGGCCGGCAGGTCATCGATCGTCTGGGCCCCACCAGCCCGACGCCTTGGGTCGAGTGGGACGCCTGCAGCATCGGCGAGAACCTCACCCCGGAGACGGTGACGCTCTACCTCGACGACTGCGCCGTCAGCCGCTCGCGCGTCGGCCTGACGGGTCAGCTGACCGAGTAGCGCTACGCGGCCTTCGTCTTGGCCGCCGCCAGGAACCGCGGCAGGTCGTAGTCGCAGAATTCACCGATGCGATCGAGCGTGATGTCTGGCGGCCGGAAGCCCGCCACCTCGGGCGCCAGCGCGTAGTGCCCCTGGCGCGGGAAGACGGTGGTCAGCCGCTCGCCCCAGGCCTGCTTCACCGCCGTCAGGATGCGAATCTTGTCGTCGACGAGCACGTAGTGATCGGCCGGGTAGCGGCGCTCGACGTCGTCCAGCTCGTGTTCCTTGTGGATGTAAATGAGCACCCGCTTCTCGACCGCGTCGAACAGGCCCGCACGCTCGACCTTGCGCGGCTGGAACACGACGTCGCCGTCGGAGAGGATGACCGTCTGGCCGAAGCGGGCGGCGTGCTCGAGCGCGTCGAGCGACCCCGGGAACAGCCGATTGGCGAACGGGTAGTTGATCAGGAACGAGGAGACGGCCAGGAGGTGCGGATCGCGCGGGTGATGGTGGCGGTAACGCTGCAAGGCCCCCAGGTAGTCGGAGTAACCGAGCTCGGCGCGCAGCGCCTCGAAGATCTCGAAGTACTGGTCAGCGCGCGCGAAGCCGACCTCCTTCGTCAGGTAGCGGCGCAGATCGACGCTGACGCGATCGTTGTCCAGTAGCGTGTTGTCGACGTCGAACAGGAAGACGATCTTGTCGACCTTGCGCTGGTCGCCAGGTCCGCTCATGGCAGGTCCGATCGCTTGAAGACCTCGACGTGGCCGTCGGGGTGGCCGACCAGGACGCGCTCGGCGGTTCCCAGAAAAAGGCCGGTGTCGACGACGCCGGGGATGCGGCAGACGGCCGTCTCCAGCGTGCGCGCCAGGCCCGGCTCGGCGAGGGGACGCGAGACGCCGCAGTCGAAGATCAGGTTGCCGTTGTTGGACACGAACGGCCCGCCCGCCTTCGCGTTTTGACGGAGGACGGGGCTGAGGCCCAGGGCCTTCAGCCGACGGATGGCCAGGCCCGCGCCCATGGGGATCACCTCGACGGGGAAGGGGTCCTTGGCGCAGAGCGCGGGGACCATCTTCTCGGGCGTCACCAGGATGACCTGCCGCCGCGAGGAGGCGGCCACGATCCGCTCGCGCACGAAGGCGGCGCCGCGCCCCTTGACCAGATCCAGATTGGGGGAGACCTCGTCGGCGCCGTCGACGGTCAGGTCGAGCAGCGTCTCCTCGTCGATCTCGATGAGCGGGATCCCGAGCGAGCGGGCCAGCCGCTCGGAGGCCTCCGACGTCGGCACGCCGGAGACGTTGAGGCCGCGGCGCGCGCGGCCGGCGAGCGCCGCGATGAACGCCGAGGCGGCCCGCCCCGAGCCGAGACCGACGCGCGCGCCGTCGGTGACCAGCTCGGCAGCCTTGGCGGCGGCGGCCAGGACGCCCGGATCGGTCGCCGCGCCGGGGGTCTTGCCGGCCGCCTTGGACGGCGCTTTGTCCTTCATGAGCAGGTCCTTTTAGATTACTAGGCCGGCTGATGCCAACCGCCGACGTCGGCGGTCAAGCGGACCGCGTCCGGCGGCCCCCAGGTCCCCTTCTCATACTCGTGCACCGGGGTCGCGTTCCCCAGGATCGGATCGACGATGGCCCAGGCCGCCTCGACGCCATCCTGTCGCGAGAAGAGCGTGGCGTCCCCCTCCATCGCATCGCCGAGCAGCCGCTCGTAGGGGTCCATCTCGTCGCCGTCCTCCTGGTGGACGACCTTGAGCTCGGTCGGCTCGGAGACCATGTGCTCGCCCGACTTCTTGATGCGCGCGCCGAGCGCGATGATCACGTCGGGGCTGAGACGAAAACGCAGGTGGTTGGTCTCCTCCGGCCCCACCCGGCGCAGCGGCGGCCGCTTGAGCGACACCAGCACCTCGGTCGTCGAGACCGGCAGGTTCTTGCCGGCGCGGATGAAGAACGGCACGCCGTCCCAACGCCAGGAGTCGACGTGCAGGCGGACAGCGGCGTAGGTCTCGACCGTCGAGTCCTCGGCCACCCCTTCTTCATCCCGGTAGCCGATGAACTGGCCGCGCACCAGGTCCTCGGGGCTGAGCGGGCGAATGGCTCGGAAGACCTTCACCTGCTCATCGCGGATCGACTCGGCGTAGGTGCCGATCGGCGGCTCCATGGCCAGAAAGCCGACCACCTGCAAAAGGTGGTTCTGGATGACGTCGCGGATGGCGCCCGCCTCCTCGTAGAAGCGGCCCCGCCCCTGCACGCCGAAGCTCTCGGCCATGGTGATCTGCACGCTCTCGATGAAGTTCTGGTTCCAGATCGGCTCGAGGAAGGTGTTGGCGAACCGGAACATGAGCAGGTTCTGCACCGATTCCTTGCCGAGGTAGTGGTCGATGCGAAAGATCGCCGACTCGTCGAACGCCTGGTGCAGCGTGTGGTTCAGCGCGCGGGCCGAGGCCAGATCGCGGCCGAACGGCTTCTCGACGATGAGCCGCGCCCCTTTGGCGGCCCCCGACTTGGCCAGGCCGTCCACCACCGTCCCGAAGACGCTGGGGGGGATCGCCAGGTAGTGAGTCGGGCGCTGCGCGTCACCCAGCTCGCGGCGCAGCGTCTCGAACGTGGCCTGGTCGCCGTAGTCGCCGCGCACGTAGCGCAGCTTGCCGATCAGCTTGTCGACGACCGCGGCGTCCCCCTGTTTGACGAAAGCCTTGAGGCTGTCGCGCGCGCGCCCCTGGAACTGCTCCAACGTCCAGGGCGAGTTCGCCACCCCGATGACCGGCATGTCGAGGTGCCCGCGCCGGGTCATGGCGTAGAGCGCGGGGAAGATCTTCTTGTAGGCGAGGTCTCCGCTCGCCCCGAAGAAGACGAACGCGTCGGCGTGTGGCTCGCTCATGGCGGCCAAGTATATGAACGACTTCGGCGCCCGAAGGCCAAGAAAGACCTGACAGCTAGGAAAGAAAGAGGGGACGGAGGTGGCGGTCGAAGAGGTTCTCCGTCACGCAGCGGCCGGCCACCTCGCGGGCGGCCTCCAGCGCGCCCGTCCACTCGGCGCCCATCTCGGCGGCCACGCGGAAGGCGACGTGGACGAACTGGCGCAGGTTGATGTCGTAGGCGGGGTTCGCCTGGTCGTGGCGCAGGCGGCTGACGAAGTCGTCGGCGGTCCAGCGGTCGACGGTGGCCGCGGCCGGCAACTTGGCGCGATCGATCTCCACGACCGTCGCGTAGGGTTTGCAGAGCTCCTCGTAGCGGGGCAGCCCGGCGGTGTAGACCTTCTTGGCCACGGCCAGGCCGGTCGCGCCGGAGAGCGCCACCCCGATCACCTCCTCGAGCCAGGTGGTGCCGGCCGTCTTGAGGTGCAGCCCCGCGCCATGTTTCTTCAGCGCCCGATTGATGACCGGATAGAGCTTGAACTTGTCGCTCCCCGTGTGAACGCTGATCTTGAGCGAGGCCGGCAGGCCGAACACCGAGATGGCGTGCTTGACCACCGCCAGGTCGGCGTCGAGCTCGCGCGCGAAGGCGTCGACGTCGCCCACGTAGTCGATCCCCTTCAGGAACTTGCCCGAGAACTTGGGAGCGATCGTCTGCACCGGGACCTTCTCGCGCGCGAGCGCCCCGAGGAGAAAAAACAGCTCGAACGGCAGCTGAGCCTCGGTCGCCTCGTCGGTCGAGACCTCGGAGATGAAATTCCCCTCGCCCTTGGCCGCCAGCACACGGCGGTAGATGGTCCCCGCCTCCATGACCGCCGCCAGGTAGCTCCGCCCGATCTTCTCCAGCACGGCGTCGGTCACCTCGAACGTCTGCTCGACGCCCGGGATGCGCAGCGTCCCCTTGAACGAGGCCAGGTCGCGCACGAAGGCGCCGAGCGCCGAGGGATCCGGCGGCTGGCCGATGAAGTCGGCGACGTCCAGCGTGTAGAAGTCGCTGCCGGCCAGGAACTTGTCCACCGTCTTGACGCCGATGTGGTCGGCGTCGACGTGGTAGGCGTGCTTCCAACCGGCGACAGAAACCGCCTCGTCGGCCTCGGCGCGGACGTCGTCGGGCGTGGTGCCGATGAGAGAGTGCTCGCGGTTCGACTTGTTCCAGACCGGCACCACCACCACGCCCGCCTTCTCGGCCTGCTGGACCGCGCGCAATTGCGCCAGCCCCTCGCGACCGAAACGATCACCGATCCCCAGCGAGAACTTCTCGATCTGCATCAGCGTCCTTTCTTCAAACGATATAGGCCGACGACGCGGTGTCGCCGCCCCGCCCCGTCCAGTTGGTGTGGAAGAACTGCCCGCGCGGCTGGTCGACGCGCTCGTACTGGTGCGCCCCGAAGTAGTCGCGCTGCGCCTGCAGCAAGTTGGCCGGCAGCCGCGCGGTGCGGAAGCCGTCGAAGTAGGTCAGCGCCGTCGAGTGGGCCGGGATCCAGATCCCGTTCGCCACCGCCGTCGCCACCACGCGGCGCCAACCTTCTTGCGCCTCGTCGATCTTCTGCTGGAAGAACGGCGCCAGCAGCAGGTTCGAGAGCTGGGGATCCTTGTCGTAGGCCTCTTTGATCTTGCCCAGGAACTTGGAGCGGATGATGCAGCCGCCCCGCCAGAGCAGCGCGATGCCGCCGTACGAGAGGTCCCACTTATACTCGACCGCCGCCGCCTGCATCATCTGGTAGCCCTGCGCGTACGACACGATCTTCGACGCGTAGAGCGCTTTGCCGAGGTCGGCCAGGAACGCCTTCTTGTCGCCGGTGAATGACGGTTTGGGGCCGCGCAGGATCTTCGAGGCGTTGACCCGCTCGTCCTTCATGGCCGACAAAATCCGGGCGAACACGGCTTCACTGATCAACGTCAGCGGGATGCCCAAGTCCAGCGCGGTCACGCTGGTCCACTTGCCCGTGCCTTTCTGGCCGGCGGTGTCGAGGATCTTGTCGACCAGCGGCGCGCCGTCCTTGTCCTTGGTGCCCAGGATGTCGCGGGTGATCTCGACGAGGTAGCTGTCGAGGTCGCCGCGGTTCCACTCGGCGAACACCTGGTGCATCTCGTCGGCGCTCATGCCGAGCAAGTCCTTCATGATCTGGTACGACTCGCAGATGAGCTGCATGTCGCCGTACTCGATCCCGTTGTGGACCATCTTCACGAAGTGGCCGGCGCCGTCGTCGCCCACCCAGTCGCAGCAGGGCGTGCCGTCCTCGACCTTGGCGGCGATGGCCTGAAAGATCGGTTTCACCGCCGGCCAGGCCGCGCGCGAGCCGCCCGGCATGATTGACGGCCCCTTGAGCGCGCCCTCTTCACCGCCCGAGACGCCGGTGCCGATGTAGAGCAGCCCCTTGGCCTCGAGGGCCTTGGTGCGGCGGATGGTGTCCGGGAAGTGCGAGTTCCCGCCGTCGATGATGATGTCGCCCTTCGCGAGGAGCGGCGTCAGATGATCGATGAACTCGTCGACCGCCGCGCCGGCCTTGACCATCAGCATCACCTTGCGCGGCGCCTTGAGCGACGCCACCAGCTCCTGCAGCGTGTGGGCGCCCACGATCTTCTTCCCTTTGGCCCGCCCGGCCATGAACTTGTCGACCTTGTCGACCGTCCGGTTGAAGATCGCCACGGTGTAGCCGCGGCTCTCCATGTTGAGGATGAGGTTCTCGCCCATCACCGCCAACCCGACCAGCCCGATGTCCGCCTTTTCCATTTTCGTGTTTGTCCTTTGGGTCCTGAAACCAGGGTTAACGCTGGATGCGGGCCGAGCCCCCCTTGGCGAAGGCCCGAACCTCAGCCAGCGTGGCCATGGTCGTATCGCCTGGGAAGGTCGTGAGCAAGGCACCATGTGCCCACCCCAGTTTCACGGCCTCTTCGGCGGGGGCCCCGGAGAGCAGGCCATAGATGAAGCCGCCGGCGAACCCGTCGCCGCCGCCGACGCGGTCGACCACCTCCAGCTCGGCCGTGGGCGCCAGATGGGTCTTGCCGTCGACCCAGGCCACGGCGCTCCAGCTGTGGCGGTTGGTCGAGTGGACCTCGCGCAGCGTGGTGGCGACCGCTTTGACGTGCGGGTGCTTGGCGACGACCTTGTCGATCATCCCGAAGAAGGCCGTGGGATCGAGCTTGGACTTGGCCGCCACCTCGGGCCCGGCGATGCCCAGGCCTTTCTGCAGATCTTCCTCGTTGCCCACGAGGACGTCGACGTTCTGGACGATCTTCTCGACCACCTCGACGGCGACCTTTTCGCCGCCCCACAGGTTCCAGAGCTTCGCGCGGAAGTTGAGATCGAAGCTGGTCACCGCGCCGGCCGCCTTGGCCGCCTTCATCCCCTCGGCGATGAGCGCGCCGGTCGTCTCCGACAGCGCGGCGAAGATGCCGCCCGAGTGGAACCAGCGGACACCCGCGCCGAAGATCGCCTTCCAGTCGAAGTCGCCCGGCTTGAGCTGCGCCGCCGCCTCGTTCGCACGGTTGTAGAACACCACCGGCGCGCGCACGCCGTGCCCGCGGTCGCTGTAGACCGCCGCCATGTTGGGGCCGTTGACGCCGTTGTGGGCGAAGCGCTTGTAGAAAGGTTTGACGCCCATGGCCCGGACGCGCTCGGCGATGAGGTCGCCGATCGGGTAGTCGACCATCGCGCTCGCGATGCCGGTCTGGAGCTGGAAGCAGTCGGACAGGTTGGCCGCCACGTTGAACTCGCCGCCGCTGACGTGAACGTCGTAGTGGGTCGCCTTGCGAAAAGGGACGATCCCCGGATCGAGCCGGTGGACCATCGCCCCCAGGCTGAGAAAGTCGAGCGCCCCGTCGGGGCGGATCTGGAGAGCACCGTGGCTCGATTGCGTCATGTCGGCATCCTCGTGGTCGTGAACGGGTCGTTCTTCAAACGGTACAGCGTCTCGCCGGCCTTGGGGACGTAGAGCAGGCCGTCCGCCTCGTGGCCCTGCCAGTCGGCCCGATCGATCGACCGGTGGTCGCGGTAGCCGAGGTTCACCGCCCGGCACTCCGCCTCGGGGATCCCGGTGGCCAGCGTGACGGTGATGCGCGGCGTTTCCACGCCGTCCTCGTAGCGGCCGATCCCCTTGACGTGCGTCGAGTGCGCCAGCACGCCGCGCGGCACGTCGGTGAAGCGCCCCGGCTGCTTCAGGAAGTAGTCGCGCACGTGGTAGCCGATCTTGCGGATGAGGGCGCCGTGCACGACAGAGATCTCGCGGATGTGCGGCGCGTAGATGACGATCTCGCCGCCGTCGGCCACCACCGGCTCGAGCTTGTAGGCGCACTTGCCGCCCACCCAGAGCTCGTCGTACATCGCCGGCGCGCAGGACAGCACGCTCTGGTACGGCCGGTCCTTGTAGATGACGTGGATCTGGCTGGAGAGCGTCGAGGCCGCCTCCCAGGTCTCCTCGGGCGCGCCCAGGTAGAGGCCCGCCAGCGCGCTCCCCTCGACGACCAGGCTGGCGCACTTGCGCTCGACGGGAACCAGCGTCGCGGCGCGGTCGACCACCGCCCGCACCGGCGTGTGCTTGGTCCCGATGATCCACGGGTTGGTGATGAGCGCCCCCAGCCAGTGGAACATGTTCAGGATCTCCGGCCCGCCGATCCCGGGGAACAGGTACTTGTTGCCGCCCGAGAACCCGACCACCTCGTGCGGGAAGGTCGGCCCGACGATCAAGAGGAGGTCGTACGCGAGCGCCAGCTTGTTGATCGTGACGTCGACCCGCTCGCGCATGAGGCCGCCCGAGATCTCGGCCACCTCGTCCTCGGAGATGGTCCCGATCGTCGCCAGCGCCGCCGGATCGTTCCAGGCGTGGTTGAAGATCTTCACCTTCCCGTACTTGCCGGCGCGGTCGGCCGGCGTCAGCCCCAGCCGCTCGTTGATCGCCGCCTCGCTCATCGGCGGGTGCGTCCCGAGCGCGACGAGGACGTCGAACGCCGACGCGCCCGCGCCCAGCACGGTCTCGTGCAGCACGCGGAACATCAGATCGATCGGCGCGGTGCGCGTGTGGTCAGGGACGATGGCCAGCACCCGCTTGCCGCGGAGCCCCCAGCGGGCAATCTCCTCGCCGCAGAGCGCGCGCACGGCCGCCTCGTCGAGCTTGCTCCCCTTTTGGCCGCGTCCCGTCATTTTTCCGGTCCTGGCTACACCCCGGAGTAGGCGGTGAAGCCGCCGTCGACCGGCAGCACCACGCCGGTGACGAACTCCGACGCCGGCGAGAGCAGCCAGAGCAGCGCGCCGGTCAGATCTTCGGGCTTGCCGAACCGGGCCATCGGCGTGTGGTCGAGGATCTTCTTCCCCCGCGCCGTCAGCGCCCCGGTCTCCTTGTCAGTCAGCAGGAAGCGGTTCTGCTCCGTGAGGAAAAACCCCGGCATGATGGCGTTGACCCGGATCTGCGCCGCGTACTCCTGCGCCAGGTGGACGGCCAGCCACTGCGTGAAATTGCTGATCCCCGCCTTGCTGGCCGAGTAGGCCGCGATGCGCGTGAGCGGCCGCGAGGCGTTCACCGACGACACGTTCAGGATGACCCCCTGCTTTCGCTCGGCCATCGGCCGAGCGAACACCTGCGACGGCAGGATCGTTCCCAGCAAGTTCAGGTTGGTCACCGCCTGCCAGGCGGCGAGCGGAACGTCGAAGAACCGCGCGTCGGGCGTGGTCGTGGCGCGCGGGTCGTTGCCGCCCGCGCCGTTGACGAGGAAGTCGATTTTCCCGTGTTCGCCGAGGATCAGGCGGCAGGCCTCCTCGAGCGCAGGGCGGTCGAGCACGTCGGCAACCAGCGCCAGATGCTTGCCCGCGCTCTTGCCGAAGGTGCCGATCACCTCCTCGGCGCGCCCGTGGTTGCGCCCCAAGAGGACGACGTTCGCGCCACAGGCGGCCAGCGCCCGCGCCATCTCGGCGCCCAGGACGCCGGTTCCGCCCGTGATGACGGCCGTCCGACCCGAAAAGTCGTACGACATAGTTGTTAACGCGCCCGCGCGCGACATCGGTATCTGGTCGATCATAGAGGGAGCGGCGCCGCCGCGCCAAGGCACCGTCGAGAGGTACTCCCTCGACCTACCTTCTGTCTCTGGAAGTAGCCGGAAGGCCTCGGGAAGGCTCACCCGGCCCGTCGGCTTCGTCGAGCGCTCAAATTGAAGGTGAACGTGAGGGCCAAGGTCGACGGGAGGCCCTCGGAGGTGGACGAAACGCCCGCCTAGAACGAAGTCTGGAACCGGGCGATCCCGGCCTTCTCGGTGTTGCGGTTGCCGCCGTGGGCGCCGCCCTGGAACCAGGTCTGGTCGAAGTCCGCCCCCGCTTTGAGGTTGCGCGAGAGCTGCCAGTTGAGCGCCACGCCGAACGAGCGCGCGCGGTTGACGGACTTGCTCGGATCGGCCGCCGTCGGGAACGCCGCGTGGTCGACGTTCAGCCAGTTGTAGCGGGCGCCGATCTCCAGCGCGCCGAAGCCGCCCTCGGCGAGGTCGAGCGCGTGGTGCGGCTTGACCCCCTCGTAGCTCGCGTCGCCGCCGATGACGAACGACGCCACCACGTTGCCGGCGGAGTTGTTGACCGCGCCCGTCCCCACCGAGTTCGAGAGCTGCTGATACTCGTGGATCCACTCGGCCAGCAAGCCGAACGGCCCGAGGTAGTAGGAGCACTGCGGGTTGATGCGCGTGTGCCGGTCGAGCGCGAACACCGTGTTGGCGGTCGAGCTCGCGAGGTAGCTGAAGATCGTTTGCTGGCTGTCGGACTTGAACGCGCCCACCCAGGGGTTGGTGGCCGAGCCCTTCTCGTTCCCGGTCTCGGCCGCCAACCCGAGGCCGAGCCGCCCGAACGCGCGCAGCGAATCGGTGTTGAAGGGCTGCACGACGATCCGGCCGGCGAATGTCTTGGCGTGATCGCTGTCGATGTCGTTGATCCCGTTGTCGGGGTTGCCGTTGAGCACGGCGCCCTCGTAGCGGATGATCCCGCCCGCGATGTCGCCCCACAGCTCGAGCCCCACGTCACGTTGCGCGCTCAGGTTCTGCGAGAGCCCGCGCTCGTTGAACGTCACGTCCTGATCGGCCTGCAACCGCTCGAGCCCAACCGGCGGCTTGAACTTCCCGACCCGCAGCCGCAGCCAGGGGAACGGGTGCGTGTCGAGGTAGGCGTCGAGCAGCGACGTCGTCCCGTTCCCGAAGTCGGGCGTGAAGTTGAAGTCGGTCAGCCCGAGGACGGTCCCGGCCAGGATCGGACGCGCGCGGCGGATCAAGAACGTATCGACTGTGTTGGCGAGCGCGGAATCGCCGAAGATGCGGCGACCGTCGACCTGGAGCAGTCCCTTGAAGCGCACCTGGTACTGGCGGTCGGCGCTGGTCACCGCGAAGCCGCCCTCGTCGGTCTGGAACGTGGTGGTCGAGCGGGGCGCGTTGGCCGCGGCCTCGGCGGCGGCGAGCTGCTTCTCCAGGGTCCGCGTCCGTTGCTCGAGCGAGTCGATCCGCGCCGTGACCGCCGGGTCGGGCGGGGCCGGCAGCGCCGGCGCAGCCGGAGTCTCCTGCGCTCGTGCCGCCCCCGCCGCAAAGAGGAGAGCAGACAAAATAGTTAGTCTACCGATTTTATAGATTATCAGTCGCGCGAAATCGCTCATGCTGACCTCGGGTTTCGGGTCGGAGCCTAGATGCTGTACGTGACCGGCAGGCCGGTCGAGATGCGCGCGCGCGCGATCTGCGTCTGCACGTCCGCGAGCGTGGTCGAATCCAGAATCGCCGCGATGGCGTCGCGAACCTTCTTCATCACCTGCCGGGTCCCGCAGGTCGTCTCGTCGACGCACTCCTCGCACTTCACGAACACCCGTTCGCTGGCGCAGGGGATCGGGGCCAGCGGACCGTCGACGATCCGGATGACCTGGCCCATGGTGATCTGCTCGGGCGGGCGCGCCAGCGCGTAGCCCCCCCCCTTGCCCTTCTTGCTCTTGAGGAAGCCGGCGTTCTTCAACTCGAGAAGGATCGCCTCTAGGAACTTGCGCGGGATCTTCTCGCGCTCCGCGAGATCGGCGATCAGGACGGGCCCGCGCGCATCGTCGGCCGACAGGGCGTAGAGGGCCCTCAGCGCGTAGCGTGCTTTACGAGATAAACTAGTCATCCTATCTATAAGATAGAGTATCATCTGCTTGAGATGGGGGTCAAGGAGAAATTTCCTTCAGCTCAGGGAGAATCTCCCCCCCGCGGGAGGTGTCCTTCCCATCCAAGTACTGGATTTTGTGTGAGTTCTCTCCTGGCACGACGGCTGCTCTTCGATGGCCGTCGGAGGTCCACATGGCTCGAACAGGCACCAGTCTTCTTTTGCCGTCCATCGTCGTGGCGGCGCTGGCGCCGGCCTGCGGGCTTCGACCGCCCGTCCAGAACAGCGGCGCGGCCACGGCCGACGACGGCGTGGCGGTCGCGGTCCTCCGTCAAAGCTGCACCGAAACCGTGGAGACCGAGCTTCCGGGCGTGCCACTCGTGGAGACCAAGGTCGAGATCGAGGTTCGCAACGCCGCGCCGCCGCCGCTCATCGTCCACCGCGACGGGTTCCACCTGCGCGGCGCCGACGGGCGGGCGATTCCGACCACCAGCTGGCAGGCCGACGAGCCACTCTCGATCGAGGCCGGTCAGACCCGCACGTTCGAGCTGCGCTTCATGAGCCGCGGCGGACTCTCTTGCACCAAGCCGATGCAGCTCGAGGCGGCGGCGGGGATCACCAAGGGCGCCGCGCCGGTCCGCATCGGCGCCGTCACCTTCGTCCCCTCGCGCGCCTAGCGTATCGCCGGAGCCGGGCGTCGAGGCGCGCCCGGCTCCGGGACGTACCGCCGCTCAGCGAGCGGAGGCGCGCCGCCGCCAGGTGAGGACGAGGAGCCCGAGCAGCAGGCCCAGGGCGAGGCCGCTCGGGCGCGCGGCGCCGACGTCGCACCCGAAGCCCTGGTGGAGCCCCCCGTCGGGACCGCCCGCCGACCCGCCCGTGCCCGGGCTACCGCTCGGACCCGAGTTGAGACCCCCGGCGCAGATCGGGGGCGCGGCGCCCGTCCCGCCGGTCCCCGTGTCCCCAGCCGTGCCGGCGCCGCCGGACAGGTTGGCGCCGATTTTTGTCACTAGGTTCTGGAGGACCGACGCGTAGCTCGCGTCGCACACCGACGCCGTGACGCCGTTGGCGCCGAAGGCGTTCACGAACTGCGTGAGGCGAACGGCGGGGTCGCCGAAGCTGTCGTCGCCGGCGACGCTCAACTGGGCCGTGGGGTTCACGTCATCCATCCCTGCGGCGCCGCAAGAGTGCTCCACCTCGGGCCACAGCTCGCCGGACAGCGTGTTCTCGCCGCCCTGCGCGGGCACCCAGGTGACGGTGTACGGCGTGGCGGGGGCGACGATCGCCCCGACGACGATCTGACTGGCGGGGTCGGACTTGAGCGCCCTGATCCCGCTCACGAACCCGCTGACCGAGCTCTCGAGACCGGTCCCGTCCGCCGACTCACAGTCCGTCAGGTTCAGCGTCAGCGCGTCGCCCGTCCCCTGCGCGTCGGCCGGTGGGTGGAGCGGCGGCTCGATCAGGCAGGCCGCACCGCCGGCGGCCGGATCGACGCAGAGATGCCCATACGAGTTGCAGCGGTAGTTGGCGATCGGCCCCAGCGCGTTGGAGATGTTTTGCTGGTTCGAGCCGCCCACCTCGAGCGAGTAGAGCGCCGTGTTCGAGGGAGCCGAGCAGTCGTCCTCGTTGGTGAGGAAGACGATCGCCAGCTCGGCGTCGGGGCGCAGGAAGCCGGCGTTCTGGACCGGCATCGGCGCGCCGTCGGCGCCGAGCGCGCGCGCGACGGACGAGAGCTGCTGCTCGAACCCGCACCCCTGCTCGCCGAGCCCCACCATGCACTGGAGCACGGAGCCGAGGTCACCGGTGTAGTTGGCGGCGCCGCCGGAGTTGGAGAGGAACGTCTGTCCCGCGCTCAAGCCGGAGCACGGCCCGACGGCACCGCCAGCGCCACCGTCGGGGCTGCCGCCCGTCCCCCCCTTCCCGGAAGCGCCCCCCGTCCCGGACTGCAGCGACACACCACCCCGGAAGATCCCCTGGTCGCCAAAATCCGTGCAGCCGCCGAGCGATGACGTACTGTCGCCTGGCGCGCCCATGTCCGAAGAGACGACGGCGATGTGAATGTCGGGGAGCCCGTTGGGGAGGCTCTGGAGGCCATTGATGAAGGCCGGAATCTGGTCGGCGAGCTTCTTTTGCATCCCGTCCATCGAGCTCGAGTCGTCGACCATGAAGAGGACGTCGAGCTTGCCGGCGCTCGCGGTCGCGGCGGTCACCGGCGCGGTGGCGGCGGCGGCCTGCGCGGCGGGCGGATCAGCGGCCTGCGCCTCCAGGCAGGCGGCGCCACCCAAGGCGAGCGCGATCGCGCCGCAAGCGAGCGGCACCGGATGGAACAGAGCTGACTTCGGCGACCGGATCATGACGAGCCTCCTGGGATGGGATTGAGTCGGAATCGACGTCTGCGATACCTAGTCCCGGGCGACCCACAATTTCCGGTCAGCTTTCGGCCGCAATATCGGACGGCGGCCGCTGGCATCGCCAGCGCACCGCCAACCTCGTTGGCGTCAAGGTCAACGAGACAGGCAAGGACGTCCGCGGCGATCGCGCCGCCGTCGCTGACCGCGCGCGGGAGCTAGGCTCGGCGCCGGCGACGGCTGACCGCCAGCAGACCGAGCAGCACGCCGAGCGACGCCGCGGGCGTCCCGCCTCCACCTGCGGTCGCACACGAGCAGCCGCTGGACGACGACTCGCCCGCGCCGGCGGTGCCGCCGCCGGACGTCGCGCCCGTTCCGTTGCCGGAGCCGCCGCTGCCGACCGAGCCGCCGCCCGTCCCGGTCGTCCCGCCGGCCCCGGGCGTGCCGCCGGCGCCCGTCGCGCCGCCCGTGCCGTTGGCGCCGCCCGTCCCGATGACGCCGCTGCCACCGCTCCCCGTCGTTCCGCCGTTCCCGGAAGTGCCGCCGGCGCCCGTGGCGCCGCCCGCGCCCGTCGTTCCACCGGTCCCCGTCGTCCCGCCGGTCCCCGAGGAGCCGCTCGCGCCTCCGACGGAGCCGTTGCAGCCGGAGCCGATCTGCACGGCCGTGGTGGCGGCCGTTCCGATCGAGAGCATGACGACGGTCGGCTTTCCGCTGGAGGCGGTCACCGAACCGCCGCTGGCGCCGCCGACGGTCACGGCGTACGTCCCGGCGGCGAGGCCGTTCACGGTCAACGCCGTCATGTGCGCGTCGCCGGTCTGGTTCTGCAGGGTGAACCCGAGGTAGTTGTTGCTGCCGCCGAGGGTGGCGCCCAGGTAGCGGTCGCGGTTCAGGGTGAAGCCCATCTTCTGCGAGATCATGTTGAGCCGCTTGAACACCCCGTCGGTGGGCGTCACCGAGGTGCAGCTCCCGGCGCTGGAGACGTTGCACCCGTAGCCGGTCAAGCCAAAGATCGGATCGTTGGCCACGTCGGCCGACAGGATCCGGATCGCGCCGAACAGGCCCAGGTCGGCCTCGCCGCTCATCTGGCGCCAGTCGTTGTGCAGGTTGCTGTTCGCCGGATCGAAGCTGTTGACGTAGACGTTCCCTTTCATCCCCTGGTACGTCCAGGAAACAGTCCCCACGTTCGCCGAATTCGAGTCGATCTGCCCCGAGTTGATGGCGTTGATGTTGGCGATCTTGGCCGCGTAGGAGAGGCGCTCATCCACTTCGGGCGTGGTCGATTGGTTGCGCACGAAGTCGTCCAGGCAGTACCCCGCCAGCGCCGCCGTGTACTGGAACTGCCACCAGTTCTCGCCGTTCAACGTGACCGGGTCGGCGTAGTAGTACCAGACCGGCTCCTGACCGCGGCAGGCGCGCGTCTTGGCGTTGACCTTGGAGAGCACCGAGGCGTTCCCGTTCTGCTTGGCCGCCATGTAGACGGCCTCCTCGCCGGTGTTGTCGTAGGTGTACTCCGAGCCGTACGGGTACTTGCTGGCCGAGAAGGCGCCGTAGAGCTGGTTGATGGCGTTGTTGACGAACGACGCCTCGGTGGTGTGCCCGCCGGCGGTGAGGGCCGCCGCGATGTCGGGCAGCGTCTGCTCGCCCATGTACCCGGTGCCGGTGTCGCCGTGGCCCGAGTAGAGCGTATGGATGATGTCGTACGCGCGCAGCAGGTAGGTGTCGGCGGTCTGCTGGTACTTGATCAGGCTCGGGTAGAGGCTGGCTACCTTGTACATCGAGAAGAAGGTGTTGAAGGCGTGCGGGTAGGCGTAGGCGCGGTCGTAGTAGCAGCCCATGATGTTGCTGGCGCTGGTCCCCGGCGGGCACCACCAGTCCTGGACGATGTACGAGGTGGGATCGATGGCCCGCCCCCACACGGCGGCGAGGTAGGTGTCGAGCGCGGTCACCTCCGAGGCGACCGGCGTCTGGGCGTTCTTCTCGGCCAGGAACTCGCCGTGCGTCCAGCCCCAGTCGTCGCCCCAGCCGCTCCCCCCCTCGGCGCCGCGCTTGGCCTTGCTGTCCATCATCCAGTCGTCAAACAGGCCCTTCATGTCGCCGCTCGTCCACTGCTGGTTCTGCACCATGAACGTCGCGTGGCGCTGGAGCGCGGTGTCGATCGGCTCGAGGACGTAGAACTGCAGCGTGGTGGTCCGGCCGTTGCCGTAACTGACGGTGAGGTTGTTCTGCCCGAGCTGGGTGAAGGTCACCTGATAGAGCTTGTGGTCGGTGGCCGCCGTGCCGAGCGAGGTGATGGTCGTCGACGAGGGGAACTGCGCGGTGAGCCCGCCGATCGCCGCCGAGGTGTGGAGGTCGATCTTGGCCGCCATGTTGGTCGGCACGATCATGCCGGGAACGACGTTGACGTCGATCATCCCCTCGCTGTAGAGGCGGTTCTCGACGTCGGCGTGGCTGGCGACGTTGAAGAGCTTGAAGCTGTAGGTCTGGCTGGCGCCGGCGGCCAGCGTGAGGCTGGTGTTGGGGAGGTAGCCGCGGTTGGTGCTCTTGATGACGTTGGAGTGGATGTAGAAGACGTCGAGCCCGTTCTGCCACTTGGGCGTGCCGCCCCCCGCCGCCCACGCGCTGCCCGCGTGCTCCTTCCCGACCCAGTTGTCCATGTACTCGAAGCCGGCGCCGGTCGACTGGTCGGGGACCATCAAGATGAAGGGGCCCACGCCGCTCGGCCGCTCGACGGTGATGTACGAGTTGTTGTTGCCAGTGAACGAGTGATAGACGGTCCGCGTCTCGTAGATGACGTCGTTCTGCTGCGTCCAGTACTCGTTGAACGCCAACGGCAAGCCGAAGTCGCCCATCTCCATCGACTGGTTGCTGGTGTTGGTGACGGTGATCTGCCAGGAGAGGTAGTCGTTCACCAGCGCGTAGGTCTCGACCAGCTTGAAGTTCTTGACCCCCTTGGCGTTGGCCGAGCTCTGGTAGGTGACGGTGACCGCGTTCGTCCCGCTGGTGATGGCCCGGACGTCGGCCGACTGGTTGGTGAGCGCGGTGGTCCAGGCGCCGCCGTTCAGTCGATAGGTGAACATCAGCTCGCCCACCCACTCGTGGTCGGAGGTGTTCTGCCCCGGCGCGTTGGTGGCGTTCAGGACGTAGTTGGTCGGGAAAGCGTCGCCCGTCAGCTGCAGCGAGGTGATCTCGCCGTTGGTCCCGATCTGCGCTTTGAAGTAGTTGTTGGAGAGGGTTTGGGTCTGGGCCTCGGCCCGACCCGCCAGCCCCAGAACCAGCCCGGCCGAGAGGAGCACGGCCCGGCGCTTCGTCGAATGAGCGGTCATGCAGCGATGAAGTGACAGCACCCGAGCCGCGTGGCTCGGAGAAGCGCGGTGCGCCGCGCGCGAGGTCCGAAGCGATTTTGTTGAGCCGTCGGGGCTCGCCGCGGCGACCTACGACGCGGGGCGTTCGAAGGCGCGGATCGCCGCCAGCTCGTCGGTGCGCGCGCGGTCGAACGCGTCGCGCGGAAGTGACATCGTGATGTCGCTCGGCTCGTCGACGAACTCGCGCGCCTGGGGGCTGTCGTCGATCTGGTAGCCGAGCTTCTCGAACAGGCGGCGCGACGCCGTGTTGGCGGGGATCACCGAGATGTAGATGCGCGCGAGCCCCAGCGTCCCGAACCCGAAGGCGTGCAGCATGCGGCCGAACCGCGTGCCGAGCCCTCGCCCCTGCGCGGCCCGCCCACCGATCATGATGGCGAACTCGGCGATGTCGCCCTCGAGGTTCCGGAAATCGGCGTCCCCCATGAGGACGCCGTCCAGGTAGAGCAGAAACGGCCGCCCCTCCTCGACGCGCAGCTCCTCGTAGTAGGCGACGACGTCCTCGGGCGTATGCGGCTCGTCGGCGTGCGCCATCATCCGGCGGTTGTGGTCGTCGTTGTAGAAGGCGGCCAGCGCCGGCGCCGCGCGCCGCAGCTCCTCGGCGGTCGGCTCGATCGCCGCCAGCAGCTCGCCCCCCTGCCTCCATTCGACGGCCCAGAGCCGCGCCTTGTTCATGGAAGGTAGAGTATTCGATCCGAGCTGCGATATCCTCGCGACGTGTCGGCCTGGGATGAGATCGAGGCGGAGGCGCGGGATGCCTTCGCGGGCGCAGGGCGGTTCCCGCTGCAGGCGTACTCGGAGTTCATGCCGCCGCCCTACGTGGTGCTCAAGCCCTATGCGCCGAGGCGGGCGGCGCGCGCGGCCACCATCGGCGCCAGCGACGGCGACGGGCTGGACGTCACGGAGGACGAACAGGCGCACGAGGTAGCCCCTGGGCTCGGCCGGATCGCCGGGCGTCTCCTGACCGAGCTCGATCACCTGCTGCACGGCAAGCCGCACGATTTTTCGCGCACACTCCTGGGCGACAACGCCGCCTGGCCGCGCGCGCTGGCCGACTCGGCCGCGGCCCGGCGCGCCGCCGGCGAGCCGATCGTCGTCGCGCTCTCGCTGGCGCTCTCGCGCACGCAGGACGACAAGGGGAACGTGCGCTGGACGCTGTTCGGCGTCAGTCACGACGGCCCGGCGGCCGCGTTCTGGCGCAGCTTCGGCGACGGCGACGGCGGTGGACTCGCGCGCTTCACGCGCTTCGCGACCTGGGCCGGCGAGGCGGTGGCGGTCCCCGGCGCGCGCCCCCGGACCGACGGGGTGCGCGTCCTGGCCGACGCCGCCGAGC
Source organism: Polyangia bacterium (assembly GCA_035607055.1). Classification (GTDB taxonomy): domain Bacteria; phylum Myxococcota_A; class Polyangia; order Fen-1088; family Fen-1088; genus JADGRB01. The sequence goes on along the minus strand of DATNDC010000155.1, from coordinate 13,598 downwards.
TCCCCGCGTTCGCCCGCGCGCTGCGGCTGGCCGACGACCAGCCCCTGGACGGCGTCGAGACCATCGTGACCTTCCGGCCGTTCGCCACCCTCCCTGCCCCCGTGCAGCAGGCGTACCTCGCCGGCCAGCTCCGTCTCTGCCCCCACCCGGCCAGCCTGATCTTCTTCGAGCACCCCGGCTACCGGAAGCTCTCGGCCGCGCTGCCGCGCGCGAGGCAGATCCCGCTCCTGCACCTCTTCTCGCACCTGGCCGACGGCTCCCCGCTGAGGATTCCGCAGTCCGGCTGGCTCGACGAGCTCGCCGACGCCAGCACCGGGCGCGGTCATCACGGCCACACGTTGGTGAAAAAGGTGGTCCGCTCGCACCGCTGGCAGCGGGTGGCGCGCGACCAGGACATCCGCGAGCTGGCGAAGTTCGAGGACCAGGTCTCGGTCGCGCTGTTCTCCCTCGATCCCGACGATCTGGGCCTCTACGGCAAGCCGATGGCGCGCAACGCGCAGATCTGGAACGAGGACTACGCGCTGCTGCTCGACGGCCCGCGCGCCACCCCGCTGGAGATCGAGCGCGCCAAGGCGACCGTCGATCGCGGCGGGCGGTTCGGCTATCGCTTCTTCTATCCGCCGATGCGGGCCGGCGCGCGGGAGATCTTCTGGCACCTGCCGCTGGTGGCGCGCCTCGGCCCGGGCAGCGCGGAGATCTGGGACGGCGAGCCCCTCCTCGGTTACGCGCAGGCGGAAGCGCCACCCGAGCTCGCGGAGCGCCCGCCGATCGCGCTCGTGCCTCGCCTCCTCGCCCGCCCCGGCTACCTCGAGGCGGCGTCGATCTTCGGCGGCGAGCCGGGGCACGCCCGCTTCACCACCACCCACAACGTCCAGCGGCTGCTCGAGTTCCGCGCGCTCCTCGGCGGCCCGCTGCCGCCGTCGTTCGCGCGCGCGCTGACCCGCACCGGCAAGCACGCCTCGCTCGACGCCTGGCTCGACAGCGTGGCGGCCCTGGCCAGCGAGGCGGCCGGCGGCGCCCGCTGCGCCGCTCTCCTCAAAGAGGCGGTCTCGCGCGGCGACGTGACCCCGGCGCCCGATCTGACGTTCGCCGGCACCGGCACCCGCGCCTTCGAGGAGAAGGTCTGGAAGACGATCGCCGGGCTCGCCGAGGGCGAGCTCCGGATGAAGGAGAACGCCGACAGCGTCTTCGTCAACAAAGGAAAAACCGGCGGGCGGGCGGCCAAGGCGGCGCGCCTCGAGCTCGGGCAGCGGCGCGATCTCGAGCGCCTGGGCGATCACCTGCACGAGCGCTACCGGGCGCTCATCGCCGCCCACCAGATGACCGGCCGCGCGGAGGTGGTCGACCATCCGTTCCGCTGGGAGACCGACTTTCCCTTCCGCTGGTCGGAGGGGTGGAGCCGCAACCAGTCGCACGAGGCGCACGAGCGCAACGTCGTCCTGATGATTCCCGGCCGGAACCGCGGCGAGGCGGTGATCATGGCCGACCACTACGACACCGCCTACATGGAGGACGTCTACGAGAAGGACCGCGGCGGCGACGGCTTGCGCGCGGCGGCGGCCGGCGCCGACGACAACCACTCGGCGACCACGGCGCTGCTTTTGGCCGCGGAGACGCTGTTGGCGCTTTCGCGCGGGGGGAAGCTGGCGCGGGACGTCTGGCTGGTGCACTTGACCGGTGAGGAGTTCCCCTCCGACTGTCTGGGCGCGCGCGCGCTGGCGCGGGCGCTGGTCGAGCGGCGGCTCCGCTTCGCCGCCGCGTCGGGCGCCATCGTCGACGTCTCGCGCGTGCGGGTGACCGGCGCCTACGTGCTCGACATGATCGCCCACAACAACGACCGGGACCGTGACGTCTTCCAGATCGCGCCCGGCGAAGGGGTCGCCTCGGCGCGGCTGGCGCTCGAGGCGCACCTGGCCAACGAGCGCTGGAACCGCCAGGTCGCGCTCTGGAACGAGGCCTCCGACCGCAAGAGCAAGGGGCGGGCCGAGCGCCAGGAGCACGGCGCGAACATCCCGCCGCCGTTCGCCCACCTCGCCCTGCGCGGCGAGATCCGCCCCGAGTGGGACCCGCGCTCGTCGCTCTATAACACCGACGGCCAGATCTTCTCGGACGTCGGCGTCCCGGTGGTGCTGTTCATGGAGAACTACGACATCAGTCGGACCGGCTACCACGACACCGCCGACACCATGAAGAACATCGACCTCGACTACGCCGCGGCGCTGACCGCCATCGCCATCGAGACCGTGGCGGCGACCGCCTGCGCGCCCTGACCGCCGTCAGCGGCACCAGGCGGCGACGTCCGGACCCTGCGGCGTGTAGAGGGTGGCGCCCGAGGGGACCGAGATGGCGATCGGCGGCGTCACGGTCTCGATGAAGGCCCCGAACTGGCGGAGCAGCGTCATCGACGCCGTGTCGGTCACGCCGAGCGCTTCGTAGTCGGTGGCGTGGTCGTGGATGACGAACGACGAGGTGACGGCGAGGGAGCCGTCGCTCGAGGTCACGCGCGTGGAGTCGATCCCCAGGTTCACCGGGCCCGGCGTTCCCAGCGCGGCCAGCGCCGGCGCCGTGGTGGTGTCGGACGGCGGCCCACAGAGCTGCGCGTCGTCGGATTCGCGCCAGAAGTGAAACAGCGCCGCCGGATCGCCGGTGCCGGTGCCGAACCGGCCGTCGCCCGACCAGGTGGCCGCCGTGAGCGGATAAGCTGAGGTGTGAACGACAGCGCCGGTCGCCGGAGCCCACCAGGAGGTGGTGCCCGACACCGAGCCCACGAGATCGCTCGCCGGCGAGACGCCCAGGAAGGTCACGCCCGCGGGGACCGTGAACTGGTTGATGGAATGCAGATCGGCGCTGCCGACGACCATGACCGTCGTCCCCGTCTCGGTGAGAAGCTCGTTGCCGTCGCGCGAGAACCCCAGCACGGTCCCGGCAAAGCTGGGGTCGAACGCCAGCTGGGTCCCGGTCCTGGCATCGAACACCGTCAGGCCGGCCGCGCCCGCCTCCTCCGTGGTCCCCTGGGCCGCGAAGCGACCGTCGGGCGAGACCGCATACCCGAGGAGCGCGCGACTGAAAGCACTGAAGAGAACCGTCGCCGCGCCGGTGGCGGGGTCCACCAGCTCGAGCCGCGTGCTGGTCGGCGAGTCGCCGACCTGGAAGTCGAGCTCGAGGAACAGACGCGCGTCGCCCGCGGTGAAACGGAGCACCGGGATGCCGCCGCCAGCCCGGCTGAAGCCCAGGTTCTCCGGGTTGACCGTCAACGTGAAGGTCTCGGGGGCGCCGGTGAGCCAACTCGTGGTCGTACCCGTGCCGAGATCGATCACCGTGCCCAGCGACGTCGCCAGCCGGGCGCCGTCGGAGGAGAACGCCAGTTGCGAGGCGCTGGCGTCGACACCCGAGGCGGGTGGCCCCGCGAAGCTGCGCTGCAACCGGCCGTCGGCCGCGTTCCACAACGTCACCTCGCCCATCTCGGCCGAGAGCGTCGCCAGGGCGGTACCGTCGGGCGAGAAGGCGACCGCGTCCATCCGTCCGAGCGGCGAGCCCAGCTGGGCGAGCTCGGTCCAGCTGTCGGTCGCGATCAGACGGACCGTCCCCGCGCCCGTGCGGGCCGCCAGCCGATCGCCTGTCGGCGAAAGCGCCACTTGCCAGCCCGCCTCCGGACCCAGCGTCTGGCAGCGGGTGTAGAGCTGGCCCGCCGCGGCCGGGGCGAGCGTGATCGTGTCAGTCAACGTGAGCGTGCCGCAGGCGATCCCCGGACCGCCCCCCTGACCACCGGCGCCGCCGCCATCAGGGGCAGCGCCCGAATTCCCGGCGCCGCCGTCGGCGACGGGCACGCCGCCGGTCCCCCCGCCGCCCCCTTCGCCGCGATCGTGGAGGAGCTGCGCGAGCAACCGGTCGCACCCGAAACATCCGGTCAAGACCAGCGCGCCGAACAGCCACACCTTCCGCATCGCCCACCTCCACGCCACGAAAGTTTTCGAGCTTCAACCTAAGGCGATCACCGCCTGCCACCAGAGCCCCGCCGATCAGCCCTCGGCCTGGGCAATGAAGACCATGATCAGGCTCCAGGCGCCGAGCGCCGGGACGAACAGCAGGAACTGCAGCGGCACCGGCAGCGCATAGATGATCGAGACCATCGGGATCCAGAACAACCAGTTGGGGACCACCAGCGGCAGCACGCGCGCCCGGTAGAGCCCACCCCGCAGCGCCAGCCGCGTCGCCGCCACCGAGTAGCCGCGCTGCCGCCAGAGGAAGAGCACCACGATGGCCACCGACCACAGCGGCGAGAACACGAACTGGTCGAAGGCCACCTTCTCCACCACCGTGCGCAGCAGCGCCTCCCTGCCGAACAGCGTCGCCTCGCCCCGGTAGAGCAGGTCGATCACCACGCCGTCGAGCGCGAAGAAGGCCGTGTTGAACAGGATCTCGCCGCCGCGGCCACGCAGCGTGCTGCGGCCCCGGTCGGCCAGCAGCTTGGCCAGCTCGGGGAGGATCCCGCCGGCCGCCGCGGTCAGGCCCGCGGCGACCGGGAGCCCGCCGGCGGCTTTCCACGCTGCCGCCAGCGCGCAGGCCTCACGAAAAGGCGCGCTCGCGTGATAGGCGATCGCGACCAGCGCGGCGGACGCCTGGATGAGCAGGAACGGCCGCCAGAACCGGCGCAGCGCCGCCGCCCCCGCGGTCAGGGGAGAAGGGAGCGCCGCTTCGTTGTCTACCGCGGTCATCGACTGGCGCGACAATCTAGCAGCGGGCGGCAGCCGCTGCGCGCCCGGCCGCAGACCGATCTTCGACGGGCAACCTCGAGCGGGCGGGAAGAATCTGACCGTCTCGGAGGTTGTGGTTACCGACGATGAGGATTTCGTTCTCCAACCGGGTCGCCGCGCGCGCCGCCGCCCGCATCTTCGAGCAATACGGCTTCACGGCCAAGCAGACCGACACCGAGGTCTTCACAGACTGTCCGACGCTGCTGGCGGCCCCGGCCATCGAGCGCAGCATCGGCCTCGAGCTGGTCGAACGGATCGATCTTTCCGCGCGCGCGAGCACGCGCAGCGGCTGAGCCTCACTGGGAGGACGGCGGGCGCTCGACCGGCTGAAAGCTCGACGGCGGCCGGGTCGGATCCCCGTCCGGCAGGTTCGGCGAGATCTCCACCTCGACCTTGGTGGTGTCGATCGTGCTCAGCTCTTCCGTGGCGCAGACCCGCGCCGCCCGGACCAGCTCGTCCGCGCGATCGACCAGCAGGCGCAGCCGGTGCAACGAATAGTCGGCCTCGTCGCCGCCCGGCCCGGTCGGGGTCTCGCCGAGCCGGCCGAGCTCACCACCGGCGATTTGCAGTCCGGCGCGCGCTTCGGCTAGCTTCTCGTCGACGCAATTCGTGTCCAGGAGATCCCGCGGTGTCTTGGCGCGTATCCGTTCGATCTGTTGAATGCCGGCCACCAGCTTGCGGACCTCGGCGTGCGCCTCGACGCGCGGATCGCGCGTTCGCGCCGGCGCAGAGATCATGCCAAGCGACGCCATCACAGAGATGAGCAGCCACATCCCGCCCTTTCGGTCCTTGCAGTCCTTCCCGACAAGGTGGTCACGCCGTGGCCCAGCCGCAACGGGCTTGCTGCGGCGATCCCGTACCGGCCCCGCCCTCCTGGCGACCCTGGCGCTCTCGGCGGTCGCCTGTGGGGCCGCCAGTTACCGCGAGGTGCGCCCCAGCGAGCCGCTGGCGGCCGCCGCGGGCGGCCTGCGCGTCAGCGCCGAGCGCGTCTTCCTGACCGACGACACGATCGAGAACGGCGTCGGTGACGGGACGGCCCTGGTCGTCGAGCTGCAGCTCGCCAACACCGGGCCTCGCCCGTACGACCTGGCGCCCACCGCCCTTTGGTGTCTGCTGCAGCTCGACGCGCGCCGCCCCGACCTGACCCGCCTCCTGCCGCCGTCGGTGAACGGCGAGGGCCCGTTCCCGGGCGCTCTCCCCGAGGGGGGCGGCGACCTCCACCCGATCGAGGTCGCCGCCGGACAGCGGCGATCGTTCTGGATCTTGTTCCGCGGCTACCGCTTCGACGGCAGCGCCGTCCCGCGGCGGATCACGCTGACCCTGCCCGACGCCGACGGGCGGACGTTCGAGCTCGTGCTGGCCGACCCGGCGGAGGGCCTCCTGCGCTGGGAGGTCCCGCCCACGCGCAGCACCTGGACCGTCGGCATCCAGAGCGGCTCGTTCTATGGCAACTACGTCCAGGCGATGTCCTTCTCCGAGAGCGTCTCGCGCCAGGCCAGCGCCGGCCGTTTCCTCTGGGACGCGGGCCTGGTCTCCTCGGTGATGGTGCAGGTGGAAGGCAAGCTTCGCTCGGCGACCTCGTCGTTCACCGGGCTCGGCCTCGACGCCCACCTGACGCTCCCCCTCTTTCGTTGGGGCGAGCCGACCAACCCCGTCCGCCTCGGCCCCTACCTGGGCGGACAGATCCAGACCCTGATCGAAATCCAGCCGACCCAAAAGAACACCGCCATGCCCCAGATCCCCGCCATTTATGGTCAAGGGGGGCCGGAGATCGGTCTCGATCTCGACGTCGGCGCGCTCCGGAACGCCGCCACGCCGTTCCCGCTCACGCCCGTGGGCGCCAACCCGCTCCCGCGCTGGAGCGCGCGGGTCGGGTACACCCACACCTGGATCGGGCACGGGACGGCCGACGGCTACTTCACCGGCGCGCGCTTCGCCTGGTAACGGCAAGGCGCCGCCGGCGCCCGCTACTTGCCGGCGGCCTTCTTCTCCACGTGGCCGCCGAACCCGAAACGCATGGCGGACAGGATCCGGTCCTGGAACTCCGCCTCGCCGCGCGAGCTGAACCGTTCGAACAGCGCCGCGGCCAGCACGTGCGCCGGCACCCCCTCGTCGATCGCGGCGTCGAGCGTCCAGCGCCCCTCGCCCGAGTCGGACACCCGCCCGCTGAACTTGGCGAGCTGCGGGTCGCCCGCGAACGCCTCCGCGGTCAGATCGAGCAGCCAGGAGGCGATCACGCTCCCGCGCCGCCAGACCTCGGCGACGTCGGCGAGATTGAAGTCGTACTGGTAGTACTGGGGCGCGCGCAGCGGCGTCGTCTCCGCGTCCGCTTTCTCCTGGCGCAGGCCCACGCCGGCGTGCCGGAGGACGTTCAGCCCCTCGGCATAGGCCGCCATCAGGCCGTACTCGATCCCGTTGTGCACCATCTTCACGAAGTGGCCGGCGCCGGCCGGGCCGCAATGCAGGTACCCCTGCTCCGCGGTGCCTCCCCGCCCCTCGCGCCCGGGCGTCCGCGGGATCGTCCCCTGGCCGGGCGCCAGCGTGGCGAACAGCGGGTCGAGGCGGCGGACGATCTCAGGCTCGCCGCCGATCATCAGGCAGTAGCCGCGCTCGAGCCCCCAGACGCCGCCGCTGGTGCCGCAGTCGACGTAGTGCAGCCCCTGCCCGGCGAGCCGTTTGGCCCGCTCGACGTCGTCCCGATAGAACGAGTTGCCGCCGTCGATGACCACGTCGTCCTTGGCCAGGAGCGGCGCCAGATCGCCCAGCGTCGCGTCGACGACGCCCGCCGGAACCATCAACCAGATGGCGCGCGGCGGCTTCAGCGCCGCCACGAATTCTGGCAACGTGACGCCGGGAACGGCGCCCTCCTTCGCCAGCGCCCGCGTCGCCTCCGCCGAGACGTCGTGCCCCACGCAGGTGTGACCGCCGCGCATGAGACGCCTGACCATGTTGGCGCCCATGCGCCCGAGCCCGATCATTCCAAGCTGCATCCCCGTCCTCCTTGTTGGCGCCAAGGTATAGCGCCCCCGGAGGCGGACAACGCGGACAACGTGGCAACGTGAATAGATCAGCTGGCCAGCGGCAACGCGAACGGGGCGAGGATGGACAGTCGTCCGCGGGCCGGCGCCTCGGCCTCCGCCCGCTCGGCGAGCAGGCCGGCGATGGCGGGGCGGCAACCGCCGCACCCGGTCCCGGCGCGACAGGCGTCCCCCACTTCGTCGATCGAACGCGCCCCCTGGCGGATGGACTCGCGAACGGTACGATCACAGATTCGGTGACAGTGGCAGACGAGCAAGCAACCTCCTGAGTGAGCCTCGAGGATATTGAAAGTAATTCTCAAAATCAACGTGATTCGGCGGCCGCCCCTTCGATGACCCGTCCACCCGAGGAGACCACATGCAGGGAGATCCGGAGATCCTGACCGCGCTGAACGACATCCTGACCAGCGAGCTGACCGCCATCAACCAGTACTTCATCCATTACAAGATGTTGGAGAACTGGCACTACGCGCGCCTGGCCAAGAACAAGCGGGAAGAATCGATCGAGGAGATGAAGCACGCGGACAAGATCATCGCTCGGATCCTCTTCCTGGATGGGGTGCCGAACATGCAGCGCCTGGGGCCGGTGAAGGTGGGCGAGGAGCCGCTCGAGATGCACAAGCTCGACCTGGCGGTGGAGCGCGAGGCGGTGGCGCGGCTCAACAAGGCGATCGCCCTCTGCTTGAGCAAGCAGGAGGCCGGCACGCGCGAGCTCCTGGAAGATTTGCTGGAGGATGAGGAGGAGTCGATCGACCACCTCGAGGCGCAGCTCAAGCTGGTCGAGGACATCGGGCGCGAGCGCTATCTCTCGGAGCAGCTGCGCGAGTGAGGGTCAGGGCCCGTCCGCAAGCGAAAACCGCACCGGAATCTCGACCAGGCTCGAGACGGGGACACCGGCGGCGCGCGCCGGCTCGAACGACCAGCGGCGGACGACCTCCAGCGCCGCGCGATCGAGCAGCGGGTGCCCGCTGCTGCGCTTGAGAGAGATAGCGCCCGGCAGGCCGTCGGGCTGGACGACGACATTCAAGAGCACCACCCCCTCCTCGCGCCGGCGCAGGCTGGGCAGCGGGTACTCGGGCTTCGGGTTGCTGCGATACCGGGGCTGAGCCGAGATCGCGCCGCCCGCGCTCGCCGCAGGCGCCGCCGGCCCCCGCGAGAGCGCGACGGCCGGGGGCGTCGGTGGCGCGGGGGTCGCCGGTCCGGGCCCCTCGGCCGGTGCGCTCGGATCGACGGGCGCCGGGTTACTGGCCAGGAGCCGCGCGCTTGCGACCTCGCGCGGGTGGTGGTGTGCGACCGCCACCACCAGCTTCGCCGGGACCAGCGCGGGCCGCGGCGCCGCCTCGGCGAGCGGATCGGGCTTGGGCGGCGTCACCTCGACGACGTCGACGTCGAGCGGGGCCGGCGCCGCGACGGGGGTGGCCGGCGCGCCCGACAGCACGATGGCCGCGACGCCGAAGGCGACGCCGTGCAGGACCGTCGCCGAGAGGAGGCTCACCGCCAGCCGCAGGCTCGCCGCCGTTCGCATCAGAAGTGGGCCGTCAGGCTGCCGCGAACCTGGAACGGCTCGACGGGGTGGAAGTGGACGCCGGGCATGCCCGTGGACTCGGTGGGCAGGCGCGAGGCGTAGTAGTAGGCGATATCGTCGGACTTGGAGTCGAACAGGTTGAGCGCCTCGGCGCTGACCTCGTAGCGGCCGAAGCGGTAGCCGAGGACGGCGCTCACGATCGTCGAGGCGGGCTCGCGCTGACTGTCGTCCTCGATGAGCGGCTGCGAGCTGAAGTAACGGAGGCGCGCCCCGCCGAAGATCCCGCTCGGCGTCTCGACCACCGCTGCTGCCGAGACGACCACCGGAATCGAGTTCGCGATGTAGTGGCCGGCGCTCCCATTGACGGTGAGCTGCGGGTCGACGTAGCGCGCCCGCGTGAACGCCAGGTCCGCGCTCAGCGTCAACCAGGTGGTCGGCTTGTAGAAGTTCGCCCACTCGACGCCCGCCTTGCGGCTGGGACCGTTCGCCTCGGTGCTGCCCGAATCGCCGTTGAAGGTCAGCTCCGAGCTCGACTCCAAGTACCAGAGCGAGAGCGTGCTGACCAACCCGCGCACGACCGCCGTGCGCACGCCGACCTCGGCCCCCTTGGTGCGCACCAACAGCGGCGCCGACTGGACGGGCAGCCCGTAACTGTCGACGGTGAGGGTGACCCCGCGGGCGTCGTTGCTGTGAAATCCGGTCCCCGCATCGAGGTAGAGCTCGGTCCGCTTCCAAGGACCGAACACCAGCGTCGCCTTGGGGCTGACGATCCCCGCCGCCGCGGTCCCCGAATTTGCGGCGACCGTGGTGCTGTCGACGTCGATCGCCGTGACGTCGGCGCGCAGGCCGAGCTCGCTGCGCAGCCAGCGCGTCCACTGGATCCGGTTCTGGCCGTAGATGCCGGCCGTGACCTCGTCGACATGATCGTAGGTCAAGACGTCCAGGACTTGCCGCTCGTGCGTGTGATTGAGGCCCGAATCGGGAATGGCGTCGTTGCGAACCTGAAGGCCCACCACGTTCTCGACCTTCTTCCCCCCCCAGACGCGCTCCCAGCTCCGGGTCAGCGTGCCGCCGGCCACGAAGCGGCGATCGACCTGCTCGATCTGATCGAGGTTGGTCGGATCCTTGAGGGCGTAGTCGAAGTCCGACCATAGATTGAGGCGATAGTAGAACCCGTAGAGCGAGAGGTGCGTGACGCTGCTGTCGTCGCGCCGGGTCCAGTCGAACGACAGCGCCGCCCGCCCGGTGTTCCCGCCGTCGCTCGGATCGATGGTGCCGAAGCGCGAGAGCCCCGCGTCGATCGCCCGCTGCGGGACCTGATCGGTGGCGTTCCAGGACGGCGCCCAGTAAAGACTGCCGGTGACCATGAAGTCGTCGCGCCCCCGCCCCCAGCGGTAGCGCAGGAGCCCGTTGTAGCGGTTCGAGTTCTCGGGCACGACCCAGGGCCCGTCGTCGTGGTTGTACTCGACCGCGTAGAGCAGCGTCCCCGGCCCCAGCACCGGGCTGTCGGCCAGCAGCGCGCGGGCGTAGCCGAACTCGCCGAGCTGCAGGTTGGCGATCCCCTCGGGCAGCGCGCTCAAGAGGCGGATGTCCGCGGCGCCCGCGCCCGAGAAGTCGCCCACCTCCGGGTAGAACGGCCCCTTTTTGAAGTCGATCGCATCGACCAGCTCGGGGATCAAGAAGTTGAGATCGGCGTAGCCCTGCCCGTGCGCGTGGCTCGGCAAGTTGACCGGCACGCCGTCGACGGAGAAGGCGAAGTCGGTCCCGTGATCGAGGTTGAAGCCGCGCAGGAAGTACTGGTTGGCCTTGCCGTCGCCCGAGTGCTGCGTGACCACCATCCCCGGCACCGACTCGAGCAGCTCGCCGCGCCGGAGCAGCGGAAGGTCCTGCAGGTCCTCGCCCCCCACGGCGCCCTGCGAGGCGCTGGTGGCGGTCCCCAGGAGGTCGCCGGCGCGGCCGTGCACCACCACCTCCGGCATCTCCGGCAGCGGCGGCGCCAGCGGGGCCGCCGCCGAGGATGGGACTCCGGCCTGCGCCGGCGGAGCCGACTCCTCGGCCCGCGCCGGCGCCGGCGAGCCGGCCAGCGTCGCCAACACGAGCAGCGGTGAAGCCCGACGTAACAACAAAGAAACTCCCGGTGACACGATTTTAAAAATTCGTGTCCCCTCATAACACGACCGCGTCGCGCGCCGGCACCTCCTTTCGCTATCGGTGACGGTGCGGATGCGGGTGGCGATGCGGATGCGCCTGGGAGTGCGCGTCACCTCCGACGTCCGCCGGGACGATCTCGATCCCCCCGTGCTTGACGCCGCGGATGGCCAGGATCTGCTCGGCGACGGCGGCCAGCCGATCCGACCGGCCGCGCATCACCACCACCTCGAGGCAGAGATCGTGCGTCAGATGGACGTGCATGGCGGCCCGCACGTCGTCGCCGAGCTCGTGCTGCAGCTCGGTCAGCTTCTCGCTGAGATCGCGCACGTGGTGGTCGTAGACCAGCGTCAGCGTGGCCACCGCCTCGACCCCGGCCGCCACCTTGGCCCGCCCCACCTCGGCGCGCGCCAGATCGCGCAAGAGCTCGGAGCGCGTGCAGCGCCGCTTGCGCGCCTCGGCGTCGAGATCGCGCAGCAACGACCGCTCGATGGCCACGCCGAACCGCACCAGGGGATCCTTCATGCGGCTACGCTGCCCGAGGCGTGGCGCGAAGTGCAACCTGCACGTCGCCGGCGCTTTACGCTCTGCGCGATCTCCAGCGATATCAGGACCTTCAGAAACTGGCTCGCCCGCGCGGAGGCTTTCGTTGCCTGAGGCAAACCTGTCTGAGAAACTTCGCTACCCCCCATGCTGACTTATTCGAAGTACCCGAAGGTCCTCTCTTTTCTTTTCGCGAGTGCGCTTATGTGCGTCTCCTCCTGCGGCAGCAAGTCCGCGGACGGCAGCTGCACGCCGGGAACCGCGCTCTGTCCCTGCGACAACGGCGGCTGCAACAGCGGCCTCGTCTGCGCCACTAACCTCGACGAGTGCGTCCAGCTGGTGACCTCCGGGACGGGCGGCACGACCGGCGCCGGCGGGACGAACGCCACGGGCGGCGTGAAGGGCGCCGGCGGCTCGGCGTCCGGCGGAACGACCGGCAACGGCGGTTCGGTTGCCAGCGGCGGCACCACCGGCAAGGGCGGCAGCACCGGCGCGGGCGGCACGACCGGAACGGGCGGCGCCAAGGGAGGCAGCACCGGCTCCGGCGGGTCGACCGGCAACGGCGGCGCCAAGGGCGGCAGCACCGGCTCCGGCGGGTCGACCGGCAACGGCGGATCGGGCTCCGGGGGATCGACCGGCACCGGCGGCGTCACCTCGACGGCGTGCAGCCTCACGAACCACGGCGGGAGCGGATCGTTCACCTGGTACTACTTCGGGCAGGGAACCGCCAAGGACGGCAGCGGCTACCGCACGGCCTGCGGCTACTACGGCACCGAGAGCGGAAGCGGCCAGAGCGCGGTCGACACCATCCAGAACATCGCCAGCATGAGCCCGGCCAGCAACAGCTACTTCGCCGCGATCCCCGGCCAGAACGGATTCGACACCAAGACGAGCTGCGGCGCTTGCGTTCAGATCACCGGACAGAACGGCAAACAGGTCGTCGCCACCATCATCGACGAGTGCCCGTATGGCAGCGACGGCAGCAACTCGGCGTGCGCTTCCGACCCGACCGGCCATCTCGACCTCAGCACGAACGTCTTCAACCAGCTCGGCTACTCCACCGGGAATCCTTCGGGGACCACCTGGAAGTTCGTCCCCTGCCCCGTGACCGGCAACGTCGTCGTGCGGATCAAGCCCGGGAATGCGAACGAGCTGTTCGTCGAGAACACCATCCTGGCGATCACCTCGGTGCAGGGCGCCTCCAAGACCTCGTACGGCACCTGGCGCTTCGGCGGGAACCTGTCTTCTGGCCAATCGATCCAGCTGACCGACGCCGCCAACCGCACGCTGACGGTCAACCTCAAAGACACCAATCAGGGAGAGAATCAGGACACGGGCAAGCAGTTCCCGTCGTGCCAGTAGCGCTGCGCAGGAATCGACCTCTCGTCCCGCGACGAGCCGTCGCGGCGCTACTTGCCGTGGTACAGGATGACTAGCTCGACGCGGGGATCGGCGTTCGCCCCCGAGGCGCCCTTGCCGTCGACGCTCATACGCTTGGGATCGATTCCGCGGCCGACCAGCGCCCAGTAGACGGCGTTGGCCCGCGCCAGTGACAGCGCAGGGGCGACTTCGTCCTTGCCGGCCGCCGCG
>DATNDC010000141.1:0-4026 GCA_035607055.1 Polyangia bacterium | reverse complement strand
GCGCGCGGCGGTCAGCGCGTCGCGAATCTCCGGCGGCAGGAAGATCGCGTCGGTGTCGAGCTGGGCCAGGGCCTCGGTCAGCGTGGCGGCGCGGTCGGCGGGCGTGACCTTGCGGTCGATGATCACGCACCACTGCCCTTTGAGCTTGCACAGCCCGCCCGCGCCGGCGACCTCGCCGGTCATCGTCTCGTAGCGGACCTGCACGCCGAGCTGCGCGGCGGCCTGTTCGAGGGTCTCGGTGATCTGCTCGGGCTTCATGTCCCTTCTTTCTTACCGGTTTCGCCGGTGGCTGGGAAGTTTTCCGGCGCCGAGCGGTCGAGATCGATGATCTGCGCACCCCCCACGTAGCTCTTGGTCTCGTAGCGCGTCAGGCTGCCGAGCTTGCGGACGATGGCTGCCATGCGATCCGCCTCCTCCAGGATCGTGCGCACGATCGGCAGGTGGGCGTCGCCCGCCCCCAGCTTGCGCATGAGCACCTGGGCGTAGCCCATGACCGAGGTGAGCGGCTGGTTCAGCTCGTGCGCAGCGGCGCCGGCCAGCTCGACGGCCACGGCCTGCTTCTCGGTGACGGCCAGCTTTTCCTGCGCCGAGGCGAGCCGCTCCTCCATCCGGAGGCGCTCGCGCTGGTCCGAGAAGATGCCGACGGTGGCGATCTCGCGCCCCTCGTCGTCGAGCACCAGCGCCGCGGAGATCGAGACCGGGACGCGCTCGCCGTGGGCGGTGAGCAGATCGCGCCGCACGGGCTCGAGTCGGCCGCCGCCGCCGTGCTCGGCGGACCGAATGAGGCGCATCACCTCGTGCGCCACGCCGGGCGGATAGAGCTTGCGCACCGACATCCGCCCGATCACCTCGCCCGCCTTGTAGCCGCAGATCCGCTCGGCCCCTTGATTGAAGAGGACGATGGTCCCCCGCAGGTTGGCGGCGATGACGCCGTCGACGACCGAGTTGAGGATGCGCTTCAGGAACTCGCTCGTCCGCCGCAGCTCGCGCTCGAGCTCGCGCGCCAAGGTGACGTCGCGGAAGGAGAAGATCGCCGCCTCGTACTCGGAGAGGATCGCGATCGAAGCGACCGAGACGGTGATCCGATCGCCCGAGGTGGTGACCAACTCGAGATCGAAGTTGTCGACGGGCTCGGCGGCGATGGCGCGCGAGATACGGTGCTCGAGCCCGGCGCGAAACGGCTCGGGGACGATCTGGGCGATCGGCTTGCCCGCCAGGCCGTCGCGCGCGTAGCCGGTCACCTCTTCGGCAGCCCGGTTCAGGTAGAGGACCACGCCCCCACCGTCGACGACGACGATGCCGTCAGAGGCGCTGTCGATGAAGGCGCGGTAACGCTCGATGGCCCGCACGCGCCGCTCCTCTCGCACGTCGGGGAGCGTGACGCGACGGGTGCGCTCGCGCAGGGGCTCGAGCGCCTTGGCGCCGCGCAGGACCATGCCGAGCAGCGAGGCGGCCACCCGGCCGAGCCCGACCGACATCTCCGCCTGGCGCGCCGCCTCGGGGCCGTCGAACCGCGCGATCAGCGCCCCGGCCGGCTTGCGGCCGATGAGGACGGGGAAAACGGCGCTGGCGTCGGCCGCGCCGGCGACCCCGACCGCGGACGCCGCCTCGCCGCCGCCGACGATCGTCACCTCGCCGAGCTCGATCGCGCGCCGCAGGTGCGGGTGCTGCCCGAGCGGCAAGCGCACCCGGCCGATCTCGATCTCACCGCTGTCGGCGACCAGGTAGGCTGCCTCCGGATCGGAGAGCACGGCGAGCAGGCTGACCGAGGTCGCGCCCAGCGCGCGCGCGATGTGCTCGCTGGCGGCGTGGAGCTGACTCTCGCCGGTACCGACAGCCAGCACCTGCGCCGCCTGCGCCAGCCCATCGAGTGGACCCAGACCGTCGAGCGGACCTGGCCGTCCCGACTCTTTGCTCACCCCCGCACCCTCCCGGCGCGACGGGGCAGGAGGCCGCGCGCGGCGGCCGCGGCGGCGGCGTGCACCTCGCGCGTCGGGACACCGGCGCGGGCCGCCAGCCTCCGGCAGTCCTCGAACTCCGGCTGCGCGCCGAGGATCTCGCCGTCCAGCGCCGAGAGCTTGACGCGCACCTTCCCGTACGGCGTCGCCACCGCAGCGAACGAGCGGGCCAAGACCAGCCGCTCGAGCGCGCGCCGCCGCAAACCGAGCGTCGTCGAGTGGACGAAGAACGCGCGCTCCACGGGCGCCAGCATGGCCGGCGTCGCCAGCGCCGAGACCAACAGCGCCGGCCGCCCCTTCTTCATCAAGATGGGCGCCGACCAGACGTCGACCGCGCCCGCCGCGAAGAGCGCGTCGTAGAGCGGTCCCACGAGCTGCGGGCTCATGTCGTCGACGTTCGCCTCGACGAGCACCACCTCCCCCGCGGGCGCCGCGTCCGGGACGCCCAGCGGCTCGCCGAGCGTCACGCGCAGGACGTTGGCTCGGTCGGCGAGCTCCTTCGTGCCGGCGCCGTAGCCGATGGCGCGCGGCACGAGCGGCGGGAGCGGCCCGAAGTCGTCGACGACCGCCGCCAGGATGGCGGCGCCGGTCGGCGTCGTCAGCTCCCCGGCGCCTTCGGCGCGGATCGGGATCTCGGCGCTGGCCAGGAGCGCGGCCGTGGCAGGCGCGGGCACCGGCACGGGACCGTGCGCGGTGCGGACCACGCCGGTCCCCACCACCGGCGGCAGCGAGCCGATCGACGCCGGCGCCAGGTGGACGATCGCCGCCGCGACGCCGACGACGTCGGCGATCGAGTCATACGCCCCGACCTCGTGAAAGGCCACGCGGTCGACGCGCATCCCGTGCAGCTCGGCCTCGACCTCGGCGATGCGCGCGAAGACGTCGCCGGCCAGCGCGCGCACGTCGGCGTCGAGCCGCGCCCGCTTGAGGAGCCGCTTGATCTCCGCGTAGTCGCGGTGGTCGTGCGCCTGATCGTGATGGTGGTGGTCACCATCGTGGTCGTGGTGGTGACCGGCGGGGGTGACCGTGGCGCGCGCCTTGCGCGGCCGGCCGGGCCAGCTCACGTCGAAGCTGCGCCCGACGTAAGCACCGCGCTTCCGGCGGCCGAACGCGACGCGCAGACCTCGCACGCCCATCGCCTCCACCGCGCCGCGAACGACCGCCGCGGGAACGCCCGCGTCGACGAGCGCCGCGACCGCCATGTCGCCGGCGATCCCCGAGGTCGGCTCGAAGTGCAGGTGCAGCCTGCTCACGGCGTCGGCGTCCGCTCGCCGTTCCGATCTCGGTTCAACATGGCGGCCAGTCGTCCGGCGCCGAACCCGTTGTCGATGTTCACCACCGCCACGCCCGCCGCGCAGGAGTTGAGCATCCCCAGGAGCGCGGCCAGGCCCCCGAAGCTGGCGCCGTAACCGACGCTGGTCGGCACCGCGATCACCGGCCGCGCGAACAGGCCGCCGACCACGCTGGGCAGCGCCCCCTCCATCCCGGCCGCCACGATGATGATCTCCGCGGCCGCGATGGTCTCCCGGTGCGCGATCAGCCGGTGCAATCCGGCGACGCCCACGTCGTAGATCCGCTCGACCCGGTTGCCGGCCAGCTCGGCCGTCAGCGCCGCCTCCTCGGCCACCGGCACGTCGGAGGTCCCGGCGCTCACCACGGCGATGACGCCGCGTCCGCGATCGGGCGCGGGCACCTCGCCCACCACCACCGCCCGCGGGACCGGCAGATACCGTGACCGTGGGACGGCGGGGACGATCGCCTGCGCGGCCGCGGCCGAGACGCGGGTGGCGAACACGGTCGCGCCTCCCTGCGCGAGCGCGTTCAGGATGGCGACGATCTGCTCGGGCGTCTTCCCCTCGCCCAGCACGACCTCGGGAAACCCCGTGCGCAGGTGGCGGTGCGTGTCGACGTGGGCGAACTCGAGGTCACGGAACGGCAGCTCGCTGAGCGCCCGCATCGTCTCTTCGACCGTGGCGCGCCCCGCCACGGCCGCTTCGAGCAACGCGCGCAGACGTTGGGGATCCATGCGGATCCCAACCATAACACCGAGGCGTCTGAACGGAGACGC
>DATNDC010000120.1:0-26892 GCA_035607055.1 Polyangia bacterium | reverse complement strand
GATTGACCGGCGCAGCCGGCCGGCGTGTACGGGGGGAGGCTGGTGCTTCTCCGTGCTCATCTCAGTCTTGTACCTCGCCCCTCGGCCTGGGCGCGTCGCGCCGACGCCCGATCACCCGCCACCCTCTCACGCCGGGTGGCGCGTGACCAGCTTGACAGCACCAAGATGTTCAGCGCAAAAAGCTCGGATGAAAGCCAACCTGGTCGTCGGTCTTTGTCTCGCGTTGGGGGGCGCGCCTCTGCTCGGGTGCGCGGCGCATGGGGCGGCGGCGCCGCAGGTCGTCGTCATGTTGACCGGCGGCGTCCATCCGGCTTTGCCGGACGGTTGCCCGCTGACGTTCATCAACAATCAGCACCTCGACATTCTCGCCAGCGGCTACGAACAGCTCGGGCTGATCTCCTTCGCGGGCACCACCGACCAGATGACGGCCGCCTCCTCGAAGATGCCCGGGGCGGTCGCGGCGGCGGCCTGCAAGATGGGCGGGACGTCGGTGTCGCTGGCGAACGCGCTCGCCACCCAGAGCACCGGGCTGCTTCAGTTCAGCGTCTGGCGGGCACCCGCCGGCGCGGCGTCGCAGGCGGGCCCGGCGGCCTCGAGCCCACCGACGCAAGGTATCTGAGCCGCCTCCGGAGGTCGGCGCCGACCACGCTCGGGGGCGCCGCTCTCGCCCTGCTCGCCGGCGGCAGTTGCACCTCGATTTCGCTGCGCGCCTCCGAAGCGCGGACACCGATTCTGCTCGGTCCCGTGGCCTGCATCGGCTGCGCGCCCGAACCGGCGCGCACGCCGTCGACGCCGGCGGTCGACGGCGGCGTCCGGAGCCGCCAATACATCTTTCCGCTGTTCGGGTCGTATGCGGACAAGGTCGCGCGCGAAACGACGCCCCTGGACGTCGCCGCGGACCAAGGAATCTCCGATCCTTGCCGCCAAGATCTTCACGTCGACCACATCCACGCCGGGACCTGGGGCTTCGACGTGCCGATTCTGTTCGCCATCGAGGACGTCTGGATCGAGGTCCAGGCGAGCCCCGCCGCCGTCTCGAACGGCACCTGCGGCCGCACGCGCGAAGGGAGGAGGCCATGAGGGCGGTGGGGCGCGCGCTGGCTCCTCTGGCCCTCCTGGGCGCTCTCGCCGCCGGCGGGTGCGCCGGCGCGCGCGTCACCGTCAGCGCGGACAGGGCCCGCTACCCGGTCTCACTCTCGGCAGAGGTGCGGGACAAGAGCGGGCGCCTCGTCGACCAGCACTCGCTGACGAGGGTGGGGACCTTCAACGCCCACCGCGCGCCTGGCGGGATCGTCTACTCGGCGCTGACCATCCCTTCGACTTACGACATCTCGGACGCCGTCAACCAGCAGGTGGCGTCCTCCTGCGGAGAAGCGGTCATCAATCTCTCGATCTCGATCTCGGACGCTTGCACCGTGCTCAACATGTTTCCGTTTCTCAACGCCGTGCCCATCTGGCCGGGCTGCGTACCTTTGAGCGTCAGCGGGGAGATCGTGCGGCGGGGGGAGGCCAGCTGCTCGGTGCCGACCGCGCCCTGACGCCGCGGGTGGTCCTTTGCTGCGCCAAACCGCGTTCAGACGCCGCCGTACCAGGCGTAGCCCTGGTCGCTCCAGTAGCCGCCGCTCTTTTCGGCCAGGAACAGAATGCGCGTCAGGTATTTGGTGTTCTTGTAGCCGAGCTTGACCGGCGAGTAGACGCGCGCCGGCGCGCCGAAGGCGGGCTCCAGCAACCGGCCGTCCTGGCCGTAGACGATCAGTGTTTGCGGGTGCAGCGCGCTGTCGAGATCCCAGCTCTCGTGATACGCGTCGTCGAAGGACTGGAAATCGACGTAGCGCGCCTCCGGGAGCAGGCCGGCCCGGCGCGCCAACTCGGCGAGTGGCACGCCCGCGCGGACCGCGACGGCCGACCACCCCTCGACGCAGAAGTGCTCGAGGCGCAGCTCGGTCCGCGGGAGGGCCATGAGCTCGCCCAGCGTGAGCTGGGCCGGGCGCTGGACCAGCCCGCCTACCTCGAGGCGCCAGGCCCCGCGCGCGCCCTCGTCCCAGACGGGCAGGTCGGCGGAGATGAAGTACGAGGGGAAGCTCGCGCCCGCCAGGGTGGCGCCGGCGGGCGCGACGTTCATCGCCCGGTGACGAAAAAGGGCGCGCTCGACCTTTTCGTTCCAGCGCTCCGCCGCAGCGAGAAGCCCCTGAGCGCTTTTGGGCCCTTGGGAGTTGCAGCCCGCGAGCGTCAAGGCCGCGAGCGCGCCGGCGCCGAGCCCCGCTTGCAGGAAGGATCGGCGATCGACGTCGAGCCGTTCGGCGGCGTGTCGAGGCAGCCAGAGCTTGCTCATGACTCCCTCGGCGGCTCGGAGACGGGCGGCGCCGGCGGTTTCGGCCCGGAGGGGGGCGCTTCGGCGGCGGATTCCGCAGCCGCGACCGGCGACGATGCTTCGACGCCGGGGCGCGCGCGCAAATTCACGAACGGCCGCGCGTTGCGCAGCTCGGGCGAACGCGCCTCGTTGTAACGACCGGTCACCATCGCGCGGAGGGCATAGGGATCGACGGCGAACACCATGAACACGTGACCCGCGGTGAGGACCACCAGCGCGAGCATCGCCAGGAAGTGCAGATAGCGGGCCCACACGAACCCGCCGAGCAGATGGGTGAGCGGCGCCAGTTGCACCGGCTTCCAGATCGCCAGCCCCGAAACCACGGCGGCCACACCGACCCAGGGCATCGCAAAGTAGGCGGTCCGTTGAAGCGCGTTGTGTTTCCCCTGGTGCGGGTGATCCCGGCGCAGCGCCAGATAGAACTTCACCATCTCCCAGGCGTCGCGGACGACGCCCCGGCGCGGGACGAGGTCGCGCCACTCGCCATGCAGATAGATGAAGCCGAGATAGACGAGGCCGTTGGCCACCAGCAGCCACATGGCGGCGAAGTGCCAGTGGCGCGCGCCCGCCAGCCAGCCGCCGAACGTGAGCCAGTCCGGGATCTTCGTTCCCTCGAAGGGGTAGCAGCAGAACGACTCACCCTTTCGGGCAAAAGCGGGGTAGGCGTTGAAGATCCGCAGGCCGCTGCCGACCATGATCGTCAGGGCGAGCGCGTTCACCCAGTGGGTGATGCGTACGACCAGGTGATGGCGTTTCGTGGTGGCCATGGGAACCCACCCGGACGAGGCGGGTGCGGATACCATACGTCTGCGAGGCCATCCGGTAACGCGGCCTTGTGCTGAAAATCGACCTCGGTCGGTCGTAACCGACCGAGGGGCTCGCACGTATTGACCCCCAGCCGCATGCGAACCGGTCGGCTTTCGCTCCTGCTCGCCGCCGTTGCCGGCGCCGGGTGCACCGCCACGGCGGAGGGCGCTCCCTCCGCCTGGAGACGGATCGTGCTGGTCGAGCTCTTCACCTCGCAGGGGTGCAGCTCGTGCCCCCCGGCGGACACCTTCGTTCGCCAGCTCCCGGCACTGGGGTTTGGCCGAGACAAGGTCGTCCCGCTGACCTTCCATGTCGACTACTGGGACCGGCTCGGCTGGAAGGACCCCTTCGCCAACCCGCAGTTCACCAAGCGACAGGCGTGGTACGCGCGTTCGGCGACGCTGCGCTCGCCGGACGGCCCGTCGGGCCTGGATGGAATCTACACCCCGCAGATGATCGTCGACGGCCTGGTTCAGCTCTCGGGTCAGCGTCGGGATGACGCCGTCCGGGAAATGGGGCGCGCGGCCGCCCGGGCCGCTCCCTTCGACCTGACGGCTGACGGCGCCGTTCATGGATCGACGATCGAGCTCACCGTCCGCGTGGCGGCGCGCGGAGACCCGCGACGAGAGCTCGACTGGCGCCTCATCGTCGCCCTGGCGGCCACCAAAGCTCGCACCGCCGTCCTTCAGGGCGAGAACGCGGGTGAGACGCTGGAGGAAGCAGCCGTCGTCCGAACGCTCTCCGAGCGAATCCCGCTGCCGCCCGGACCGCAGGCCACCGTCACGGTAAAGTTGAACAAGCCGGCGGACCAAGCCTGGTCGCAGATCGACCTGGTCGCGTTCGTCCAATCCGAGGTGACCCGGGAGATTGGAGGCACGTCGATGCTCGATCGGACCGGGAGCGATCACTTTTCCTCTAGCGTTGGGGCCCTCCGGAGGCGATAGCTTGTGCCATCCGCATGGACGCCGCCGGCGCCACCCTGGACGACGCGACGGTCGTCGCCGCGCTCCGTCGCGGCGACGAGGCGGCCTTCACGGCCCTCGTGCGGCGTCACCAGCCGGCGTTTCTCCGCATCGCGCGGGTCTGGGTCCGGGACGCGGCGGCCGCCGCCGAGGTGGTGCAGGACGCCTGGCTGGCGGCGCTGGAGGGGCTGGCTCGGTTCGAGGGGCGCTCAGCCCTGCGCACCTGGCTTTACGGCATCGTCGTCAACGTCGCGCGGGCGCACGGGCGCGCCGAGCGGCGGACGGTCCCGATGTCGGCGCTGGTGGCCGATGAGACGGCCGAGGCCGGGCCGGCCGTCGAAGCGACGCGTTTCCACGGCGAGGACCACCGCTGGGCCGGCCACTGGACCGGCATGCCGGCGCCGTTCCCCTCGCCAGAGCGCGAGCTCGAGCGCCGCGAGCTCCGAGCAGCGCTCGAGGTGGCCCTCGCGGCGCTGCCGGTCTTGCAGCAGCAGGTCATCTTGCTGTGCGACGTCGAGGGGCTGACCGGCGAGGAAGCCTGTAACATCCTGGGCGTGGCCGGCACCAACCAGCGGGTGCTGCTGCATCGGGCGCGGTCGAAGGTTCGGGCAGCGCTGGAGCGGCACCTCGCGGAGGCGAAGGACTCGTGAGCGGACCGAAGCACAACCCAAATCCGATCGAGCTCGGCTGCCAGGAGCTGGTCGAGCTCGTGACCGAATACCTCGGCTCGGCGCTGGACGCGACGGATCGGGTGCGCTTCGAGAAGCATCTCGTCACCTGCCCGCCGTGCACGGCGTACCTGGCGCAAGTGCAGGCCACCCGCGCGCTGGCATCCGAGTTGAGCCGGGCGGAGCCGCCTCGACCGACTGACGGCGACGTCGAGCGAGAGCTGACCGGCATGTTTCGCCGCTGGCACGGCAAGTAGGCGCTCATGGCGGCGACGGCGTACAAGTTTCTGACCCGTGACGCCAGGGGGCCTCTCTCCGGCGCCGCCTGGCCGCTGCCGCACGACGGTGCCCCGGGCGCCTGGGTCGAGGCAGGCGCGGGCGCGCTGGAGCTGTGCGTCCGCGGGGCGCACGTCTGCCGTCCCGCAGATCTGGCGTACTGGTTGAACGACGAGCTTTGGCAGCTCGAGGTCGCCGGCGACGAGCTCGAGGGGATCGACTGTTTGGTCGTGCGACAGGCGCGGCTGGTGCGGCGGCTCGACGGCTGGCGTGACGGTGGGGTGGCGGTTCGGTTCGCCGAGGCCTGCGTCGAACACGCGGCGAGCCTGGTCCCCGCGGCGACGCCCGCGCGCGCCTACCTGCCGGACGCTGCCGAGGCTGCGCGCTACGGCTACGTGGCGGTGGCCGCCTTCGCCACCGCGCTGGCGGTCGCCAAGGCAGCCGGTGACGGCCGGCCCGACGACCGAGCCTACCGGCTCGAGCGCGGCTGGCAATCGGCCTGGATCGCGCGCGCGCTGGCCCTGTAACAAACCGGCCGCCTCCCGCACTCACCTGCATCCAACCGGTGGCGCGCTGGCCGCCGGCCCGGACGCTTCGACTGGACCGCGACGTCGCCGCTTGAGCGTCGCGCGGCGCGACCGCGAAGCAACTCATCCCACGCCGGAGGTATGTCCCATGACTGATCAGAAAATCGAAACACGGCCCGTCATCCTCGCGCTCTTCGATCCGAACCGCACGCGCCGCCTGGCAGCGGTCGGGCGAGGGGTGCTGCGCTACGGCCTCGTCGCGCTGCTGCTCTTGTGGGGCGGCTTCAAGTTCACGGCCTTCGAAGCGGAGGGCATCCGCCCGCTCGTCGAGCACAGCCCGCTGCTCCGCTGGCTCTACCCGCTCCTGGGCGTGCGCGGCACCTCGTCGCTGATTGGTGTCGTCGAGCTGAGCGCCGCCGCCCTGATCTGCACGCGGCGCTGGCGTCCGACCTTGTCGGCGGTGGGCAGCCTGCTGGCCGCGGCGACGTTCGTCGTCACCTTGTCGTTTCTGCTCACGACGCCCAACGTTTTCGCGCCGACGAATCCGTTCGGCGGCTTTCTGATGAAGGACATCATGCTGCTGGGGGCGGCGCTCTACACCGCCGCCGAGGCGCTGGAGGCCGCGGCCGCCCGGCGAGGGTCGCGGTCATGATCGCCCTCGCCGAGCAAGCCGAGGTCCCCGTCATGTCGCCCGTCGAGCCCTTGCCGGCGCCCTCACCGCCGGGGCCGTCCCGGGCCACGCGCCGGGCCTGGATCGGCCTGGCGGTGCTCGCCCTGCCCTGCCTGCTCTACGCCATGGATCTGACGGTGCTGAACCTGGCGCTGCCGCGCCTCAGCGAGGATCTTCGGCCCAGCAGCGCCAAGCTGCTCTGGATCGTCGACATCTACGGCTTCTTCGTGGCCGCGATGCTGGTGACGATGGGCAACCTGGGCGACCGCATCGGGCGGCGACGCCTGCTGCTGATAGGGGCTGCCGCCTTCGGGGCGGCCTCGGTGCTGGCGGCCTTCTCCCGAAGCGCCGGGATGCTGATCGCGGCCCGCGCCGTGCTCGGCGTGGCCGGCGCGACGCTGGCGCCGTCGACGCTGTCGCTGATTCGCAACATGTTTCTCGACCCGCGCCAGCGGCGTACCGCCATCGGCGTCTGGATCAGCAGCTACTCCGTGGGAGGCGCCATGGGACCGCTGCTGGGTGGCGTGCTCCTGCAGCACCTCCCCTGGGGATCGGTCTTCCTGCTGGCGGTGCCGGTCATGGCGCTGCTGTTGCTGGTGGGACCCGTGCTGCTCCCCGAGTACCGGGATCCGCAGGCGGGATCGCTGGATCTGGGCGGCGCGCTGTTGTCGCTGCTCTCGGTGCTGCTCGCGGTCTACGGTCTGAAAGAGCTGGCCCAGGACGGATGGGGCTGGCTGCCGGCGCTGTCGATGGCGGGGGGCCTGACGCTGGGTGCGCTGTTCGTCCGGCGCCAGCGTCGAGTGGCCGCGCCGCTCATCGACCTGCGCCTGTTTCGTGCGCCTGCGTTCAGCGCGTCGCTGGTCACGTACATGCTGGCGACGCTGGTCTCGTTCGGGTCGTACGTGATGATCGGGCAGTACCTGCAGCTGGTCCTCGGGCTGACGCCGCTGGCGGCTGGTCTGTGGACGCTCCCCTGGTCGGCTGGATTCATCGCTGGATCGATGCTGGCGCCGCCCCTGACCCGCTGGATGCGACCCGCATTCCTGATGGCGGGCGGGCTGGTGCTGGCAGGCCTCGGCTTCGCCGTGACCGCCAGCGTACCGTCGAGCGGGTTGGCCGGCCTGACGGCTGGCACGTTGCTGATGTCGCTGGGGCTGGCACCCGTGATCACGGTGGGGACCGACCTGGTCGTCGGCGCGGCGCCGCCCGCGCGCGCCGGAGCGGCGGCCGCCATCTCCGAGACCAGCTCCGAGCTGGGCGGCGCCCTGGGGATCGCCATCCTGGGCAGCATCGGCACCGCGATCTACCGCGGCCGGGTGGCGTCCGCGGCGCTCGGCGATCTGCCGGCGGCCGCCCGCCACGCCGCACGCGACACGCTGGGAGGCGCGATGGCAGCGGCCGCGCAGCTGCCCGGCGACCTCGGCCTCAGGCTGGCCGCGGTGGCACGGCAAGCGTTCTCGGCGGCCCTCCAGGTGACGGTCATGATCTGCGCGCTGGTCTGCGTCCTGGCGGCGGCCCTGGTCATGATCGCGCTGCGCGGCGCGCCGGGGGCGGGCGAATCGCCCGGTCCGGACGGGACGGTCGGCGAACCGTGAGAGATCTTACGGGGCCGCGTTTTCCCGTTCGAATCTCTAACGCCCGATCGAACGGCTCCGCCAACCCCGAGGCGTCTTCTTTGGAATGCCTCTTGCGTTCGTCAGGCGCTTCAACCAAAACGTCCGAGAGCCTGTCTGGACCTAGATGCCATTTTCGATCATAGCCCTCGATGCCGGGGTCACCCGAATCGTGCTCGAGGGTGACCTCGACGTCGTGACCGTCGAGGGGCTGCGGCCCGAGCTCGTCGGCGTGGTCCGCCGGTGCCCCACCCAGCTCGAAATGGACCTTTCCCACCTGCGCTCGGTCGACACGCGTGGTATGCAGGTGCTCGTCGCGTTTTTCGCCAGCCTGGCGCGAATCAATTGCCGGATCACCGTGACGGGGATGCGGGATCAGCTCCCCAAGCGCTTCAAGGCGGCGCTGTTCGACGCCATTCTCCATGAGCCTCAGCTCGCCAACTAAGGACCCGCCCGACCCGTCGGCCCCAGCGGGGCGCGCGGTCGGCAGGCGGCCGGCAACGGGACGCTCGTTCCTGGTGATCGTCGTCGTCGCGAGCACCGTCTCCGTCGGCGTGGCGCTCTGGACGCTCCACTCTCTCAGCAACGGCCATCGGGCCCGCGGGACGCCCGCCGCCTTCCGGCTCTGACGATCACCGTCAGCCCTCTGGTCGAAGCGACGTGAGCCGTCAGGCGGCGTCGGCCGACCGCTGCTCCGCCTCGACGTGGCGTTTGAGGCCGGCGAGGAAGCCTTTGATGCCCGCCGTCCACTTCCGTCGGACCAGCAGGGCGTCGATGAGCTTGCCCAGGGGACCGAGCTTCAGCTCGTACTCCATCCGCTGGCGAACGAGGGTCGCGCCGCCCTCGCTGGTGAGCCGGTAACTGTGTCGGAGCCGGCGCAGGGGGAGCGTGCAGGCGTAAAGCTCGAACGACAGCGCCTCGTTCGGCCGCCAATCGGTGACCCGTTCCTTGAACCAGCCTCCGGGCCTGAGGTCGCACCTCCGTTCCGCGCCCAGACCCTGTCGGGTCACCGACACGATCTCGACCTTGGAGACGCCGGGGTCGTACTTGGCGAGAGCGTCGAGAGACGCCAGGACGGACCAGACCTTCTCTGGCGTGGCGTCGATAGGGATCGCGTTTTCCAGCACGGTCATGGGGCCACCTTCTTTCGTTTTGTCACCGGTCGAGCGGGCCGCGGGTGACGTGCCCCGCCCGCAGGCTCGCGCGTAGCTCCTTGGTGAAGGAGTCCCGATCGGCCCGCAGCCGACGCACGAACTCTCGATCGGCCGCCGTGCGCGGGTCGTGCTTCGCGCTCCAGCCGACGATCTCCATCATGATGGGCAGGAGATCGATCCCCTTCGGCGTGAGGCGGTAACCGCCCCCGCCCGTGGGTTCGTCCTTCACGATGATCCCGTCCTGCTCCAGGCGCGTCAGCCTATCGGCGAGGACGTTGGTGGCGATCCCCTCCTCGGCCCGCAGGAAGTCCGAATAGGTCCGCCGGTCCTTGAACATGAGGTCGCGGATGATGAGGAGCGTCCAAGAGTCCCCGAACACTTCGAGCGCGAAGTGAACGGGACAGTCGGACTTGCGGTGACGGCGCCTCATCGCTGAGCCATGACTTGCTTTTAACAAGTAGAGTGCTCGATGAACTTGTGAAAAGCAAGTGGCGAATCATCAGCTCGCTCCCGTCAGGCCGGCGACTCGGTGAGGCGGCCGGCCCGGACCGCCACGATGAACGTCACGGGACCGTCGTTCACCAGCTCGACGGCCATGTCCGCCGCGAAGCGGCCGGTCTCTACCGCCAGGCCGGCGGCGCGCAGCCCGTCGGCGACGCGCAGATAAAGCGCTTCCGCGCGCGCGGGCGCCTCGGCCGGCTCGAAGCTGGGGCGGTTCCCCTTGGCCAGCGTGGCGCAGAGCGTGAACTGGCTGACGACGAGGCAGGCGCCCCCCGCCTCGGCGGCGGTCACGTCCATGGGCGTGCGCCCGGGAAACATCCGCAGCGCCGCGATTTTGCGCGCGGTGACGTCGGCGTCGGCCTCGCCGTCCCCCTTCTCGACGCCGACCAGCAACAGGAGGCCGCGTCCAATCCGTCCCACCACCTCGTCCCCGACGCGCACCTCGGCCCGCGTGACGCGTTGAACGACCGTCCTCATCGGCGCGAGACGTTACACGGTTTCGCCTTCGAGCCGCATGGCCTAAGGTACGCGCGCCCTCGCCTCATGATCGCCACCACCGACCTGGCCAAGGAATACGGCGCCCGCGTCCTGTTCGCGGACGTCTCGCTGCAGCTGAACGCGGGGTCGCGGTACGGCCTGGTGGGGGCAAACGGCTCGGGGAAGACGACCCTGTTGAAGATCCTGGCCGGCGACGAGGAGGCCTCCGCGGGGACGGTGACCATCGCCAAGCGCGCGCGGGTCGGCGTGCTGCGGCAGGATCGGTTCCTCGACGATGCGGCGATCATCCTGGACCTCGCGATGCGCGGGGACGCCGTCGTCTGGAGCGCGCTCGAAGAACAGCGCCGCCTGACGTCCGTGCCCGGCGACGTCGACCAGGCAGGAGGGGGAGGGTGGGGGCCCCCACCCTCTCCCCTCCTTGAACCTCCCGCGACGACTCCGCTCGGCGAAGCCCAGCTCCGTCAGCGCGCCGCGCGGCTGGCGGATCTCGAGGACCTCATCGCCGCGCACGACGGGTACACGCTGGAGGCCCGCGCCAGCGAGGTGCTGGAGGGGCTGGCGATCCCCACCCGGTTTCATCGCTCGCCGCTGTCGACGCTGTCGGGCGGGTTCAAGCTGCGGGTGCTCCTGGCGCAGGTTCTGGTTGGAGGCGTCGACGTGCTCTTGCTCGACGAGCCGACCAACCACCTCGACATCCTGACCATCCGCTGGCTGGAGAAGTTCCTGGCGGGGTACGCCGGCTGCGCCGTGATCATCTCGCACGATCAGCGCTTTCTGGACAACGTCACCAGCCACACGCTGGACGTCGACTACGGGACGATCACGCTCTACACCGGCCCCTACTCCCAGGCGGTGGTCGAGAAGGAGGCGACGCGCGCGCGCGCGGAGACGGCCGTCGCGCGCGCAGAGCAGGAGATCGCCCGCAAGCGGGCCTGGGTCGAGCGCTTCGGCGCCAAGAACACCAAGGCCACGCAGGCCCAGAGCCGCCTCAAGCAGATCGAGAAGATCGAGGTCGCCGAGCTGGCGGAGAGCTCGCGGCGCACGCCGCTGTTCAAAATAGTGCCCGAACGCCCGAGCGGACGCGAGGTGCTGGAGCTCGGCGGCATCGGCAAGTCGTACGGCGAGAAGCGCGTGCTCACCGACCTGTCGCTGCTCGTGCGGCGCGGCGAGCGCGTGGCGGTGATCGGACCGAACGGCCTCGGGAAGTCGACGCTGCTGCGGATCATCGTCGAGCGCCTGCCGGCGGACGCCGGCAGCGTGAAGTGGGGCCACGAGGTGCGGGTCGGCTACTTCCCCCAGGATCACCGGGAGGTCCTCGACGATCCGGAGACCACCCCGCTCGCCGCGCTGGAGGCGCGCTGCCCGGGGGAGAGCCCGACGTTCGTGCGCGCGCAGCTCGGGCGCGTGCTGTTCTCGGGCCCGGACGTCGGCAAGCGGGTCGGGCTGCTGTCGGGCGGCGAGGCGGCGCGGCTGATCTTCGCGCTGCTGGCCGTGGAGAAGCCCAACGTCCTGGTGCTCGACGAGCCGACCAACCACCTCGACCTGGAGGCGATCCACGCGCTCCGCGAGGCCCTGACGGCCTACCCCGGGACGGTGGTGTTCGTCTCGCACGACCGCTGGTTCGTGAGCGCGCTCGCCACGCGGGTGGTGGAGATTACGCCCCAGGGCCCGCGCGATTTTCCCGGGACCTATGCCGAATACCTGGCCAAGCTCGGCGATGACCACCTGGACGGCGACGCGGTCGTGCTGCGCGCCCGCGCGGAGAAGAAGGCGGACGCGGCGGCGAACGGGTCGGCCACCGCGCCGGGAGAGAGCTGGGCAGAGCAAAAAAAGCGCCGCAACCGCGCCGCGCAGCTCCCCAAGCTGCGCGACAAGGTCCTGGCGGAGATCTCCGCCGCCGAGGCCCGCAAGGCGGAGATTCAGGCTATCTACGCCGATCCGGGCTTCTTCCAGCGCGCCAGCCGCGACGAGATCGAGGCGCTGGTGCAAGAGCAGCAGTCGCTCGGGCCCAAGATCGACGCCCTGCTCGGCGAGTGGGAGGCGCTCGAACGAGAGCTGGAGCAGCCCGAGAGGTAGATTCCGCGACCCGAGACGCCGGCGCGGGCGTCGCCTCGGGCTATTCGGACGACGTTCGCTTGGTGAAGTGGGGCTCGGTCGCGAGGCGCGCGAACGACTCGGCCAGACCGATCGCGCCGGACTGCAGGTCCGGCACCTCGCTGGAGCCGATGCACGACTCGGTCGTGCCGAAGGCGTAGGTCGCCAGATACGACTGGATGCAAGCGTGAATGACCGGCTGCCCGAGCAGGTCGTTCATCAGGTCCTCTTCGCCGCTGAACGTGAGGGTCGCCGAGCCGTCACGCATGGTGTAGGTGTCGCTCGAGTCGACGGGGTACGTCCCCTCCTCGGTGCGGTAGCGGCCGCCCTCGTCGAAGTGCTCGAGGCCGAACCCGATGGGGTCGAAGAGCACGTGACAGTTGTGGCAGGCCCCCGTCGCCCCCTGGGTCAGCTCGTGAACCATTTCGTAACGATCGCGGGTGGTGTTCACGTTGGCCACCACCGTCGTGGTGTCGATCGGCGGAACGTTGGGCGGCGGCGTCAGCTTCGGATTGCAGAACAGCTTGTAAAAGACGAACAGACCGCGCTGGGTGGGAGAGTCGTGGTCGGCGGCGGCGTGCGTGGCAAGAAAAGACCCTTGGGCCATCACGCCGACGCCGGTCCCCGCCGGGCGCGTGACCGACGCGTAGTCGGACGATGGCGTGGGGAACCCGGCGCTCGAGCCGTTCCCGGTCGCGTAGTAGGCCGCCAGCGCCTTCGACGGATTGGTCGTCTGCGCGGTGAGCAGCTGCTGCAGGCCGCCCCCCTGGGTGAGGACGACGTCGTTGATGAACGCCCGCGTCTCCTGGGCCATGTCGTCGCTCACCGAGGCAAAGGCGCTGATGTTCGGCTTCTGCAGCGAAGAGACGCTGACGTACCCCAGGTACTGCTCGAAGAAGTGCTGCACCACCTGTTGGCCCTGGGTGGTCGCCATCATCGTGCGGGCCTGCCCGGCCAGATCGCCCAGGTTGTTGTTCCCGGCGGCGGTCAGCAGAGCGTCGCTGGGGCTGGTGCCCGTGTAGGTGTAGGCGAGCTCGGCCGCGACCTCGTAAGGGGTCAGCGTGCGGGTGCCGTCTCCCTGGTCGGTACCGATCTCGCTGCGGTGAAGCGTGGTGGGTGACTGGATGAGCGCGGCTGTCAGCCACTTGAGCGCGGTCTTGAAGTCCGACTTCCCGAGCGAGGCGTCGAAGAAGCCCAGGTAGCGGGTCTGCTCGTCGCTGGTGAGCGGCCGCCGGAACAGCCGCTGCCCGTACTTGCCCAAGAAGGTCTGCGCACAGGAGTCCTCGCTGGCCTTGGTGGTCGCGCTGGTGGCGCAGGGAAGGACCGTGCCGAGGCTGCTGCCCGTCACGGCGGCTCCGACCGACACGCCCATGTCCAGGATGGCGCCCGCGAGCTGAGCTCCGATGGTCGACGAGTCGTCGTTGTCGAATCCTGCCGCGGAGATCGTGGCGGCCGGGAGCGAGGCGGTCCACTGGCCGGCGACGTCCGGGAACACGCTGTTGATGGTGTTCTGAAGCTCCGTCGCGGTGAGCAGTCGGAGCTGAGGCGTTCCGAGCTCGGCGCTCGAACAGGCGACGGTGGGGGTCATCCCACCGCCGGTCCCGGCGTCGGCGCCGCCCGCTCCCGTGCCGCCGGTGCCGCTCCCGCTGCCGTTCCCGCCGCTGCCTGGGCCGCTGGCGCCGCCGTCCCGGCCGGCGCAGCCCGCTGCGCCGGCGACCAGCAGCAAGGCGGTGATGACCCGCCGCGCGCTCACGCCAGCACCTCGGACACGACCCCGGTCGTGTGCGGGAGCGTCACCGAACCGGCGCCCATCGCGGTGGCCAGCGTCAGCAACAGATCGGGGACCATCCGGTTGACCCCCGAGGCGCTGGCGCTCATGGCGATGGGATACCGCACGACCAGCCCGGTGTTCAGCGCACCGGCGCCGCCGCCGATCGTCACCAGCGGAACGCTGTCCGGCACCTGCGGGTAGAGGATCTCGCTGACCCGGTTGTGATCGTTGCCGTCACCGACCTCCGACATCCAGAAGATGATGGTGTTGTCGAGGACCTTGGTCCCCGGCGCCGCCGGATCGTCGGTCGTCGCCAGCAGGCTGACCACCTTGTTCACGAGCTGCGTGGTGAACCACTTCTGCGCCGTCGCGAACGGCGTCCGCGCCGCCGCCATCAGGTTGTTGACGGTGATCGGCGAGTTGTACTGCGCGCCCGACGAGGCTTGATACCCCGAGTGCGAAAGATCGCTGTGGTGCGAGCCCGGCGCGCCGGCGAAGCCGAAATCGAACTCGCAGGTCGCGAACATCGGCATGAGCCCGATGATCGGCGCAACGTTACAAATCAGCGCCTGGGCGACGATCTCCAGCTGCGCCTGCAACAGCAGCGGGAAGTTCGCCTCCTCGTAGAAGTAATCGTTGGCACCGCTCGAGTCTGGCTTGTTGCCCGCGCTCGCCGAGCGCACCATCTCCACGGTCGGCAGGCTGGGGCTGGTGGTGCAGACGTTCTGACCGTTCATCGCCGAGGAGCTGGCCTGCAGCGACTGGATCGAGGTCAGATACGTGTTCAGCTTCGACTGCTCGCGCGTGAGGCCGTTCAGCGTCCCTTTCATGGTCTGGATTTCAGACGCTGTGAACGCCAGCAGATCCGAGTGGAGCTGCACATCGGCGCTGGGCGTCGTCGTCTTGCTGCTCCCGAACAGCGCGTCGGCCGCGACGACCGGGCTCTTCTGCGGGTCGATCGGGGTGCCGTTCCAGAACAGCATGCCGTGGTTGTCCAGTCCGAACGTTTGGTGGGAACAGGCGCCCAGGATGAGAGGGTTGACGTTGAGCGCCTTGGCGATGAGCTGGTCGATGCTGGTGCGCGGCGTCGTCGTGTCGGTGGCGCCGCTTCCGTCGCTGTTGGTGAGACCGGACAGGCAGTCGACGATCCCCTCGTGCGTCCCCGCCACGCCGGGATACTGAAACCCCTGGTAGACGTTCACCCACTGTTTGTACGGCTGCAGCGGCCCCAGGATGCTGACGTTCGTTTGATCCAGATCGAACTGGTTGAAGGTGACCGCTTTGGTCGGATCGTAGTTGTCGTTCGGAATCTTGGGCGCGTAGTGCTCGGGCGCCGTGCCGTGCGGGGTGTAGAAGACGAAGAAGCGCTTCGGCGCGGCGCTGGGGGCCGCCGTGGCGACCCGCGCCAGGCGCATCGCGACGGGAACGGCCGCGCCGAGCCCCATCGCCTTCAGAAACATGCGCCGCTCGATCCGCCGCGCGGCGCGGGTCAAGAACACGTTCTCGGGCATCGTCGACCCCCTTAACTAGGACGACCGATTGCACCCCGCGCGGTCAGGGACGCCGCCTCGGGCCCGTCGGTCAAGCTCTTCCAGCCCAACGAAGATAGGCGGCTACGACATTGGGCGCAAGTAGGACCTCGAAGCCTCGAGGGAGGCCCCCTTCCCCCTTCCCTACTGCGGGCGGTCATCGCGCGCGGAGCTCCCGGGCGGGGAGGCCCGACCACCAGGAGATGCTCACGGTCAGGACGGCGGCGATGGCGCCGACGTCGCCGCCGGGGACGGCGCGCAGCCCGCAGGCCGGGGTGAGGGCCCACCCGCCGGTGAGACGAGGCACCACGAAGGCGTCGTAGCTGAGGCCCGCGGTCAGGAGCGAGCCGTAGGTGCCGTGGGTCTCGTCGCCGACGCGGGAGGGATCCGTCGCCGAGGCGGCGCCCACGCCGACGCCGGCGTGCGCGGCCAGGTGGCGCCAGAGCCGCGCCTGCGCCTCCAGCGTCAGCCCCGCGATCTGGGTGGTGACGGCGTGGCGCGTGGCGCCCCCGTCCTCGATCGCCAGCCCCAGGCCCCAGCGGTCGGTCAACATCTCGCCGAAGTGGATGGTGTAGGCGAGGCCTGCTGCGGCGCCGTCGCGCTGCCCCTTGTCCCAGGCGCCGAGCGCGTTCGCGCCGGCCCCGGCGGAGACGTAGAAGCCCTGCCGGGCTTCGGGAGCGCGGAGCGTCTGGGCCCGCGCGCCCCGCGCCACACCGATCGCGAGCACGGCCGCCCCCAGCGCCAGTCGCCAGCGCCCGTTTGGTGAGCGGCGCATCTAGAACTCCGCCCGGAGGCCGAGAAACGGCAGGATGGGCAGACCGGCGCTCACCTTCGACTGCGTGTCGTCGTAGTTGTAGGCGATCCCCTCGGGGTTGGTGTGGTTGGTGGCGTTCTGCAGGTCGACGTAGGCGTCCAGCAGCCAGCGATCGAAGACCCACTGTTTGTCGAGCCGCACGTCCAGCTGGAGGAAGGGCGGCTGGCGGGCGCTGTTCACCTGGCCGAACACCGGGTCGTACTCGTCGGTCACGCTGTTGAACACGCTGCCGAGCACCGGCGTCTCGGGGTTGCCGCTCACGTAGCGGAAGCGCGAGGCGATGCGCCAGTGGCGCGGCAGATCGTAGGAGGCGACCGCGGTCAGGATGTGCGTCTGGTCGAAGTCGAACAGGCGCCACTCGGTCTGACCCGAGTCGAGGCGCTCCGAGCGGGAGAGCGTGTAGGCGATCCAGGCGAAGAACCCGGCGGCGAGCTCGCGGCGGGCCACCACCTCGAGCCCGACCACCCGCCCGCGACCGCTGTTGTCGTAGTTCATCGGCACGGCGGCGCCGTTCACCACCTGCGTGGCGTCCGTCGGGCTCACCAGGCTCGAGAGCCGCTTGTAGAAGCCCGTCACGTCGAAGGTCGTTCCGGGCAGCGGCCTCCACTCGCCTCCCGCCGACAGGTGGATGGCGCGCTCGGCCTTGAGGTTCGGGTTGCCGAAGACCGGGTTGATCTGCTCGATGTCCGGCGGCTGGTGGTAGAGGCCCAGCGCGCCCTTGACCGCCCAGCGCGGCCCGAGCTGGTAGCGAACCGAGAGTCGTGGCGCCAGGACGGCCTGGTGAACGCTCTGGAAGTAGTCGCCCCGCACCCCCGCCGAGATCAGGAGCGGCTTGGTCGGGCGGAGCTCGAGCTCTGCGAACAGGCCCGGGGAGTACCACCAGGGCGCGGTCACGAACGTCTCCCTGGCTTCGTTCAGATCCTGGTTGCTCATCGGTTGCCCTTCCTCGGGAGGCGGTGGCAAGTGGACGTGGCCGCTGTAGCGCTCGGCCACCGCGTCGGTGCCGGCGCCGAGCGTCGCCCAGGGCCGGAGCCGCAGGCGCAGGGTGTCGCGCAGCTGGACCACCCTCCGGTGCAGGTCCAGCACCAGGTCGCCCTCGCTGATGGTCTCGCCGTCCTGGCCGGCCGACAGGCGCAGCGTGTTCTCCAGCCCCTCGCGCGGCGTGTAGTGATCGGCGACCAGCCCGCGCCAGAACCCGGTGTGGGCGTTCAGCTGGTTCCCCGTGGCCTGCTGCGAGAAGTCCGCCGGATCCTTGAAGAGCACCGCCAACCGATCGTCGGCGGCGAAGGCCATCGCGCGCAGGTCGTGGGCGGGCGTCAGCCGATAATTGGCCAGCAACTGGGCGTCGTAGTAGACGGGCGCGGTCACCAGGCTGACCGACGCGTCGCTGGGGACGGCCGCCTTCAAAATCAGGTCCAGGTAGCTCCGCCGCACGGCGACCGCCACGCCGCCGCGATTCCCCAGCGGCCCCTCCAGGTACAGGCCGGCGTCGAGCACGCTGACGTCCAGGTAGCCGCCGAAGCGCTTGGGCTTGAGCTCCTTCAGGTGGACGTCGACGATGCCGCCGGTGGCGCGCCCGTACTCCGGCGAGAAGTTGCCCGGCACGAACTCGATGTTGTCGATGACCCCTTCCGGCAGGACGCTGCGCAGGCCGCCGAAGTGGTAGACGAGGGGCACGTCCATCCCGTCGACGAAGATCTGGGTGTCCTCCGGCGCCGAGCCGCGCACGATCAGTAAGCCGCTGCCGGCGGGCGCGCGGGCCACGCCCGCCAGATCCTGGAGCACCGCCAGCGGATCGCCCGCCGTGCCCGGCACCTTGTCGATCACCTCGGCGGTCAGCACGACGTGGGTGACGTCCTTCTTCGGGCGCGCGGCGGTCACCGTCTCGTCGAGCGGGCTCCCCTGGCCGCGCTCGACGTAGTAGGTCACGACGGTCTTCTCCCCGGCGCGCACCTCCTCGCTGGTGCGGAAGGGAAAGTAGGCCGGCGCCTCGACGTCGAGGCGCCAGGTGCCGGGGAGAAGATCGAAGAACGCGAAGCGGCCGTTGCCGTCGCTGGTCGCCTCGTACGCCTGCGGCGGCGACGAACCCTCGTTGCTCGCGGTGACCACCACGCCGATGAGCGGGCTGCGCGTCCCGCGTTCGCGCAGCAGCCCGGACAGGCTCTCGCGCCGAGGCCGCGGGGCGGCCACCGGGGCGGCTGATCGGCCGGGCTGCGCGGTCGGGGGAGGCGGCGCGGGCGCCTTGGCGTGCAAACGGAACTTCACCTTGTAGGCCAGCTCCACCGGGACCGGCTGGCCGTCGCTCTCGGCGGGCTCGAACAAGTAGCCGGTCGCGGCGGCGACCGCTGCCGCGTCGAAGGCCTCGCGGCCCGGACCGGCCGAGGTCGCCACCCGGGCGTGGCTGACGTGCCCCGTCGCATCGATCGTCAGGTCCAGGATCACGTCGGCCTCCACGCCGGCGGCGGCTGCGCCGGGCGGGTAAGCGGCCTCGACGAAGACGACCTGCTTGGGCAGCTTGCTGAGCCCTCCCGCTGCTGCTGCGTCGCTGGCCAGGGCCGGCGCGGTGGCCGCCAGGGTGAAAAGACAAAGGAGCCAAACGGCGGCGCGCTTCATGGCGTCGGCTCCAGCGAAGCGGTGGCGCTGGTCCAGCCGACGCCGCCCCGATCGTCCCGCACGACGACGATCAGCCGGGAGGTCGGCGCGGCGTCCTCGCGCGCGGCGGGCGGATTCCACTTGTTGCTGGTCGCGTCGGCGAGGCTCTCGACCCCGTCGATGAACAGCGTCCGGGCGTCGTGGAAGCCGCCCCGCTCCGCGAACCAGCTCACGAGCAGCGTCTCGCGCCGCGTGGCGGTCCCGCTGTCGAGGCCGCTCCCCCCGTACGTCTCGGCCTGGCTGTCGTCGATCGCGACGTGCAGCACGTTGTCTTGCAGCCGCGGCACCTCGACGCTGCCGGCGTCGTCCAGCGTCTCCGTCCCCGCCGGCAGGTCGACGCTCAGGGCGCCCGGGACGGGGTTGGCGTTCGAGACGGCGCCGGCCGCGATCGGCAGGCTCACGACGGTCGTGCCGAGCTGCGTGGCCGCCCCCTCGGTCACGCGCACCGACAGGCGGATCGGGAAGCCGTTCGTGCAGTCGACCGGCTGCCCGTCGAAGCCGTCGGCGCAGAGGGCGGCCAGCACGTCAGGCGGGAACGGGTTGGTGAAGGACGCGGTCGGGTCCGCGCCCAGATCGAAGGCCGGCACCGGCGCCGTCACGCCGGCCGCCGCCAGCAGGGCGCTCGCGTCGTCGTACGAGATCGGACAGAGGTAGCCGTCGTCGGGCTGGCCGAGCAGGGGGCACCACGACCAGCTCCATTCCAGCGCGGCGGTCGCGGAGCTCGGGCTGTACACGAGCGGCGTGAGGGTGGTGGTGTCGCCCGGGGCGGGGTTCACGGGCTCGGCCTGCAGCGCCAGCAGCCGCAGCTTGGTGAGCAGGGTGGGCGAATCGAAGCTGGCGCCGCAGCCGGCGAGGCCGGCCGCCAAGAGGCCGAGCGCCAGCAGCGGCGCGACGGCGCCGGCGCGGCTCGCCAGCGCGGTCTTCGCGGCCCAACAGAGAAACCGAAGGTCGGGGTTCATGGTGTGTCCAGGCGGAAGTGGGTGGTGAAGGTGAACGTGGTGGGAACCGGCACGCCGTCGCGCAGGGCGGGGCTGAACTGCTCCTGCCGGGCGGCCGCGCGCGCCGACTCGTCGAACGCGGCGTCGCCGCTGCCCCGGCCGACGGTGACGGAGAGGAGGCGACCGGCGGCGTCCAGCGAAACGACCAGCAAGACGTCGGCCTCGACACCGGCCGCGCGGCGCGCGTCCGGGTAGTGCGGCTTCACTTCCTGCAGGCGGCGCGGCGGCGTCAGGACGCTGCCCGGCCGAGGGACGCCCCGCGCGACGCGGTTGGGCCCGGCGGGCGGCTCGACGGCGGCGGGCGTCGTCCGTGCGGCTGCCGCGGCGGTGGTTCCCGCCAGCGTGTCACCGACGGCGAAGGCCGGGCCCTGCCCTGTCTCGGACGTCGACTCGAGCGACAGACCGACCACCTTGACCGGCACGGGAGGCGGCGCGGCCGGTTCTGGCGCGCGCTCGGCGCGCGGCGCCCGGACGTGCGCGAGGCGCGGCGGGCTCCGGCGGGGTGGCGCCGCCGCGGGCGCCGTCGGTCGCGGCGCGGGCAACGGTGGCGACAGGTCGTGCACCTGCACCGTGATCCGGGTCGAGGTCCGCACGAGCGGGCGCGCGGGGCGGGTGCGCCAGACCGCGACGGCCAGGACCGCGTGGGCGGCCAGCGCCAGCGCCCAGACGAGGAGACCGATTGAGCGCGCCTCGAGACCCGACCGCGGTGCGCTCAGCGAAGCGCGCGCCGCCGCGGCGGTGGCGGCCGGCAGTGGCGCGGCACGTCCGCGCCGCGCGCGACGACGGTCGCGGCCGGCGCGCCAACCCGGGCGAGGCCGGCGCGGCGCGCACGCGGCCGGCACCAGGCGCACCTGCTGACGCGCGCGGCGCGGGTCGGTCCTCGCCGTCACGGAGCGCTCCCCGGGGCGCGCTCGACGTCGAGGGCGAAGCCGCCGACGCCCGCCCCCTTCACGAGGTCGATGACCTCCATGACTTTGCCGTAAGGCACCGTCCGGTCGGCCGCGATCACCGCCTGCGCCGCCGGGTTGCGCGCCACCGCCGCCTGCAGCTCGGCGCGCGCCGCCACCAGCGTGGTCGGCCGGCCGTCCAGCGCCAGCGCGCCGCCGCGGTCCAGCACCAGGTTCAGCGTCGAGGCGACCTTCGCGCCGCCCGCCGCGGCGCGCGGCAACTCGACCTTCAGGCTGGCTCTGACGATGGCCGCCGACGTGACGATAAAGATGACCAGCAGGCAGAGGACGATGTCGACGAACGGGATGACGTTGATGGACGCGATCGGACCGTCGTCTTGCGAGGCCGCCTTCTCCAGGGCCGCCATGACTTCACTCCGCCGTCGCGCGCAGCGACGCGCCCTGGGTCTCCGCCGGCAGCTCGCCCTTGAGCCGCGAGAGCAGCCTCCGCGACCAGGTCTCGGCGCGCGTGACCCGCGCCTTGACGGCGTTCTTGAAGGCGTTGAAAGCGACGATCGCCGGGATGGCGACCAAGAGGCCGATGGCGGTCGCCACCAGCGCCTCGGCCAGCGCCGTCATCACGCCCGCGTGCGCCTCGGCCAGATCGGCGCCCAGGTTCCTGAAGGCGCGGACGATCCCCAGCACCGTGCCGAAGAGACCGACGTAGGGCGCGTTGCTGGCCAGCGTCGCCAGAAAGGCGAGGCGCGTCTCGAACCTGGCGCGTTCGGCGCCGAGCGCGCCGGCCAGCAGCTCCTCGACGGCGTCGGGGCCCTGGTCGCAGGCGCAGAGCCCCGCGAGCAACACGCGCGCCTCGAGGCTGCGGCGGCCGATCAGCGCGCGGGCAGCGCCCTCGTAGTCGCCCCGCCCGATCGCCGCGTCCACCGTGGCGATGAAGCGCGCGGACTCGGGGGCATGCCGCCCGAAGAAGACGAGGCGTTCGAGGATGACGGCGACCGAGGACGCCGACAGCGCGAACAGCAACCAGAAGACCCACTCGGACTGAAAGAGGGGCCAGTCCAAGAGACG
This sequence comes from Polyangia bacterium, assembly GCA_035607055.1. Taxonomy (GTDB): domain Bacteria; phylum Myxococcota_A; class Polyangia; order Fen-1088; family Fen-1088; genus JADGRB01. The sequence goes on along the minus strand of DATNDC010000120.1, from coordinate 5,014 downwards.
GTGGACGAACGTCGAGGTGGTGGCGTGCACGGCCGGTTTCTCCTGTCTGGGGTTCCCGCCTCGCGAAGCGCGGTCTGGCAGGAGAAACACCGAGGGCGGCGGTGCGTGTCACCAGCGCCGGTCTTTTTTTGATCGGCAAGCGGGCGAGAGCGCGGCGTCACACCGTCAAACGCTGCAGGCGGCGCCGCCGCGAGCCGTTTTGGAATCGTGCCGGCCTGTGTGAAAGGGCGACGACACCCATGGCGCGTCCGGCGCGCACAGGCCGCGAAGCCGAACGCCCCGACAGCGGGGGGCCTCGTCATGGCGTGGCAAGACGTTTGCAGACACACTCGGCCGCGAACGCCCAAACGGACACCAAAGCCAAACAAAAGGGAGGGTGCAATGCAGAAGCGAGACACTTCAGTGGTAGGTATCAAACAGGTGGTGCTGTTGACGGGAGCGGCGGCCGTGCTCCTGGGCTGCGGAAGCGGTTCGGGCCAGTGCGGCGGCAATGTGGCGTGCGGCGGGAATCTCGTCGGCACGTGGAACATCGAAGACCTCTGTGTCCAGAGCGCCACTTCGACGATGACCGGAAGCACCTGTTCTGGAATCGGGGTCAGCACCTCCGGGCTCAGAGAGAGCGGAACGATCACCTTCAACGCCGACCTGACCTACACGTCGAACGCGACGATTTCAGGTTCTTTGAGCGAAACGGTGCCGAGCTCCTGCTTGACCACGGGGGGCGTGACGGTGAGCTGCGCCCAGTTGAACGCGGGATTTCAGCCGGCGTCCGACGGCGGGTTGGCGGGCAGCTGCGTGAGCGGCGGAGGCGGCTCGTGCGTCTGTTCCTTCCAATTCCCCTCACAGACCTCGATGGAGTCAGGAACCTATTCGATCTCCGGATCCACGGTGACGAACACCCCGACGGCAGGAACGGCGAGCAGCTCGAGCTATTGCGTTCAGGGCTCGACCCTCACGCTCGCTTCGATGCCGATGAGCATGCCCGGCGCGTCTCAAGGATCGGCGGAGCTCGTCCTCACCAGACAATGACCTGAGCGTCAGTCCGGGGCGGACCCGGTCACCTTCACGGGCGGTCGACGATGATGAACGTCTTCGCCCACTGCGCGATGTGATTGGCCGTCGTGATGTCCTGGAACGGAAGGCAGAAGGCGGTGAAGCTCGGATCGGTGTTGCCGGGGCCGACGACGACGCCGAACATCCAGATGAGCTCGCCCGTCGAGTTCTCGTCGGGATCGAAGTCGTTGACGGGCGGCGCGCGCAGGCCGTACTGCCGGGTCGACGAGAACGTCAGCCAGTAGACCTGATGCAACTCGTCCAGCTTCTGAACGAAGGGGGCCCACTTGGGGTACGAGTTGGTCAGGATGGTGTTGCCGGCGTCGGCGACACCGGGCCCGTTGGCGTGGTCCAGCGCCACCGGTGTGGCGCTCCCCGGTGAGAGCGGAGTCAGGAACATCGTGGCCGTCGGGTCGGTGTCGGCGTCGCAGGAGAGCCCCGAGGTCGTCCCGGCGTCGCAGGTCGACTCGTCGAAAATGACGAGCGCGCCGTCGGGGCTGATGGCGGGGTAGTAGCGGTTCTTCCCGGACTGCGTCGGAACGAGCACCTGCGGCGCGGACCAGGTCCCCCCGCTCTGCTGCACGACGTCGATCCCCCCGCGGGCCGGGCGCTGGTCGCTGGTGCTGACCGTCGGGTCGACCGAGGTGAAGGCGATGGTCTGCGGACCGCCCGTGTTCTTCGACCAGTCGGGGTGGTCCGCCCGCAACCCGCCGAGATTGATCGTCTGCGTCACCTGGCCGGTGGTTCCGTCGAAGATCATCAGATTGGCCGGCCCCGTGGAGCCCGGGTTGCCGTCGCCGTAGATGCCGACGAACTGGCTGCCGTCCTGATTCCAGGACTCGAACTGGCTTTTCTGCGACAACGGGAAGGGCTGCAGAGCCGCGTTCTGGGAGATGTTCCAGAGCAGCAAGCGGCCGTCGCCTTGCCCGCCCGCGCTGGCGACCAGCTTGGTCCCGTCGGGGGCGAGCGCGTGGCACCCCACGCAGGTCTTGCCGTCGGTGTTGGCTGGTGTCAGGACCTGCGCCGCCATGGTCGTGCTGCCGCCGAAGTCCCAGCGCATGATCGCGGTGTTCCCGCTGGTCGTCCAGTAGTAGAGGGCGCCCATCAGCGGATCCTCGGAGAACTGCAGATGGAACGTCTGGCTGGCGCCGACCGAGGTGCCGGTGTCGTCGGTCCCGCGCACGGAGAGCGAGACCTGCCCTTGACCGGCGTTGGAGAGCGCGAAGCTGGACCAGAGCCCCGGATCGGGCAGATAGATGCAGCCGTTGATGCCCGGCGGAGCCGTGCAGCGGATGTAGCTCTGCACTGTCGCCAGCGGTCCCGCCAGATCGACCTCGAACAGCGTGTTGTTGGCGCCCGGGGTGAAATGGATCTCGATGCCGGAGATGTTCGGGGGGAAGAGGACGCCGTCGTTCGGGTAGACGAGCCCGGGCGATCGACTGCCGTCGTTCGTCGCGTTGTTGAAGATGCCGGGCGCGCCGGTGGGAACCGATCCGGGCATGCCGGGATCGGGACCCACGAACGAGTAGCTCACGGTCAGCGTCGCGGTGGCCGTCGCCGTGCCCATGCTGGCGGTGACGATCACGACGCCGCCGCGCGACCCGGTCGTCATGGCCAGCCCGCCGGAGCTGATCGTGACCACCCCGACCGAGCTCAGCGTGTAGCTGACCTGGCTGGTCAGGTCCTGCGTCTGCCCGTTGACCAGCCCGGTCACCATGTATTGCTGCGTCTGGGCAGGCCCGCCGTTCGTGACCGTCAACGTCGCGGAGGCGGGGCTGATCATCAGGCCGGCCACGGGCAGGCTGCCCCCCGAGCCGCCGGTGCCGCCGGTGCCACCGCTGCCACCGCTGCCGCCCGTGCCGGTGGTGACCCCGGCGCCGCCGCTTCCCGCGCTGTTCTTGGTGTTGAAGGAGCAGGCGGCCGTCACAGCGAGCACGCAGATCGCGGCCCACGTCGGCCCCCTGCCAAGTCGTCTGGTCTGCATCGTCGTCGCTCCAATGCGAAGTGACGCCGGTGTGGTCCGCCGGCTCATCAAACGATCGAGGTAGACTCCTTCGACCGCGGGGGCTGCCGATGGCTGCGAAGACCGAACCGATCCTCGAGCTCGCTCACCCCGAGGCCTGGGACGCTTGGATGGCGAGGCATCACGATCGCTCGGGCGCCGTGCTGTTGCGCATCCCGAAGCGGAAGGGGAGCGCTCTGACCTACGCGCGAGCGCTCGACGTCGCCCTGGCGTGGGGCTGGATCGACAGCCAGAAGCGCGCGCTGGACGCCTCGGCCTGGCTGCAGCGCTTCTCCCCGCGCACCGCGAAGAGCCCCTGGTCGAAGATCAACCGCGCGCGGGCCGAGGCGCTCATCGCGTCGGGCGCCATCAAGCCGCCGGGGCTCGTCGAGGTGGAGCGTGCGCGCGCCGACGGCCGCTGGGCGCGCGCCTACGACGGCTCCCGCACCGCCGAGGTGCCCGCGGACCTGGCCAGCGCCCTCGCGCGCCGCCCGCGGGCCGCAGCGTTCTTCGCCGCGCTCGACCGCGCCAACCGCTACGCGATCCTCTGGCGGGTGCAGGCGGCGAAGAAGCCCGAGACCCGCGCCAAGCGCATCGAGCAGTTCGTCGCCCTCTGCCTGGCCGGCGAAACGCTCCACCCCCCGCGCCCGAGCCCCCGCAAACCCGGATCAAAGACCGAGCGCCACCGTGAATCCGAATGACTCGTACCACGACCCGGGGGCCTCGCCGCTCGGGACGAACCAGTGGCCGCCGGCCAGCACCAGCCCGTACCCGGCGAAGAGAAACTCGGGTCGAAAAGCGACCGGCGCGGGACGGGTGGACCGCAGGACCGAGAGCTCCAACCGGGGACCGTGGACCAGACCGACCGATTGAATGCCCCCGACCTCGTACGCCGCGTCCGCGTCGACGGCCCAGCGTCCGGCGCGAAGCAGGCGCGCGCCGATGAGCGGACCGCCCGCGACGACGGCCTTTCCACAATCCGAGCTGCAGATGAGGGTGCCGAGCTGCCCGTGGACGCCCAGCTCGACGCGGTCGATCCACAGCCGGGGCTCGAGGCTGACCGTCCAGGCCCAGCGGTCCGTCCCCGGCGCGAAGTTGGGCGCCAGCGAAAGGTCGCCGACCAGCGACCAGCGGGTCCCGGCAACCCAGCGATCTTCGCCTGTCTCGCCCGTCACGGGAAGACGAAGGCATCGTGCCTGCTGCTGCACGACCTCGAGGTCGACGGTCGCCTCGGGGTCGGCGAGCGCCGCGCCGCCGCCGATCGACGTCAGCACCAGGCGTCTCTCTCCTCGGACCGTGACGTCGTGAAACGGGCCCCCCACCCCGACCACGACCGCCTCGGCCCCCGGCGAACAGGGCGGAGACCGGCGCGACCCGAGCTGAAAGCGTTCCAACCGCGCGCCGGACGCCGAAGACGCCTGCAGCAGGACGTCTCCCCCCTTGATGGCCAAGAGCTCGACCTGCGTGTCGTCCGAGCGGGCCACCTCGGGGTGGAGCGGGCGGTACGTCGTCGCGCAGCCGCCGGCGGCCGCGACGGCAACCCAGACGACGATGATCTTTGGATCTCGCGAGCGCACCGACCCGCGTTCCTCCTCGCTACAATCCTAGCGCCCCGAGGATCTTTTTCGACTCCGTACTTATCTCGGTGCCCAGGACCAGGTAGAGGCCGGCCAGGAGGGGAGTGAAGGCTCCGGCCAGAATGACGTGCCACACGGGGAGCGTCGTCAAACTACCTGCCGCGATCCCCGAAGCGGCCACGAACGACAGCGCACCCAACACCACGCCGACACCACCCCCGATGAGCGCGTCCTCGGCGAAGGCGTCCCCGAAGCCCTTGTTCTTGATCGCCGACGCCGTCGCGGACGTGGTCAGACCGACCGTCCCGCCGATCGCTGCCGCGGTGCTGAACTGAACCCACCAGATCTCGGCAGTCGTCAACCCGAGCTTGGCTCCTGCGGC
>DATNDC010000114.1:0-34355 GCA_035607055.1 Polyangia bacterium | reverse complement strand
GGCGGCGCTCACACCGGTGGTTCGTCCGGGTCGAGCGGCGGTGCGGGGGCGGGCGGCGGCAGCGGCCTCCCCTGGCTGACCGTCAACGGCAACAAGCTGCAGGACCCGACGGGCAAGACGATCATCCTGCGCGGCTCCGCCCTGATCGACATCGGCTCGCTGTACTGGTACGGCGGCCAGAGCGCCGCCGGGATTACGGCCCGCATGGACAAGGTGGCGGCCGCCGGCGTGCAGGGGCACGTGGTCCGGCTCCCCGTCTATCCCGAGATCGACTACAACACGGGCGGCGGGGCCACCTGCTCCCCCTGCCCCTACCCCGTCGGGACGGGGCCGACCGCGAGCTGCACCCCGAAAACGCCGCTCTCGGCCGCTGATTACTTCTCCAAGGTACTGAAGCCGGCCGTGGACTACGCGACCAGCAAGAACCTGTACGTCATCGTCGATTACCACCAGATCGACAACGCCACCTCCGGGACGTCCGCGGCCGATGCGAAGACGTTCTGGACCGACATCGCCCCGAAGTTCGCGACCGCCAGCAACGTGCTTTACGAACCGTTCAACGAACCGATCGACACCAACGTCGGCTGGTCGGCGCTGAAACCGGTCGCGCAGCAGCTGATCGACACCATTCGCGCCGGCGCGCCCAACAACATCATCATCGTGCCGTCCAACGCCTGGGACCAGCACCCGGGCGACGCGGCCAGCAACCCGCCCACGGGCACCAATTTGATGTACACGGCCCACATCTACGCGTCGAACTGGAGCGCCGCCTTCCAGAGCCAGGTCGCGACAGCCACGGCCAAGGCACCGGTGTTCATCAGCGAATGGGGATACGGGAGCTCCGATCCGTCGTCCTTCGGAACGTCGTTGCAGACCACGGTCAACGGCGACGGCGCCAGCTGGACGGCCTGGGTCACCGACAACGCCTGGACGCCCAGCATCTTCGCCGACGCCAACCTGACCACGCTGACCAACTTCGGCACGTTGGTGAAGAGCTGGCTGGCCGCGACGGCGAACAGTGATTGGATCCAGTAGCCGCGCGCCGAAGCCGGCCAGGCCACCAGCCGCGAATTCGGAAAGATCACGAGGCTTCCTCCCCCTTGTCCGGGGGTGATAGCTCGACCGACGCGATATCGCTGCGACCTTCACGTTAACCGTTGGCCCTGAGCACGCTGGCCTGACTGGCGGTCTCGGGCGTGGGTCCGGCTGGATGCGGTTCCTCGACCGGCGAGCCGACCGGTTCTGGCGGATCTGCCGGAAGCGGGCGTCGCCTGCCCCTCCGCGCTCACGCAGGCCTCGGGGCTCTCGGATTCGGGTTAGCTCGCTTCGCTCATCGCGGGGGAGCGGGGCTCCCTCAGGGTCCCGCGTTGGATGGTGCGGCGAGCGCGCGCGCCAGCTGCGGCAGCGCGCGGCCGACCGGAGCCGAGAGGCACGTCGCCGCCAGCGCGTCGCCGCGGGTGGGGCCCACGTTGACGATGCCGATGGGGAGGCCCAGCTCGTGGGCGCGGCGCACGAAGCGCAAACCCGAATAGACGGCCAGCGACGAGCCGGCCACCAACAGCGCCTGCGCGCTCTCCAGCATCTGCCACGCCGGCGCCAGCGTCGCTTCGGGGACGGTGCCGCCGAAAAAGACCACCTCGGGCTTGAGCGACCCCCCGCAGGCGAGGCAGGCGACCACCTCGAAGGCGGCCACGGTTTCCGCAGAGAGCTCCGCGTCGCCGTCGGGACGGACGCCGCCCTGCGCGTCGCCGGCCAGCTCGGCGCGGGCGCGCGCGACCCACCCGGGGTTGGCGCGGAGGAGCCGCTCCTGGAGCGTGGCGCGGGGCTCCGGGGTGCGACAGGCGAGACAGCGAACGTCGCCGAGCGCGCCGTGGAGCTCGACGACCCGCCGGCTCCCCGCTTGCTGGTGCAGGCCGTCGACGTTCTGGGTGATCACGCCGACCAGCGCGCCGGCGGCTTCCATCGACGCCAGCGCCCGGTGCGCGGCGTTCGGGCGCGCGCCCCTGAACCGCTCCCAGCCGAGCGTCGCGCGCGCCCAGTAGCGCCGGCGCACGTCGGCGCGGCGCAGGAACGCGTCGTGCTGGATCGGATCGCGGGGCCCGGTCCGGCCGCCGCCGCGGTAATCGGGGATCCCCGACTCCGTGCTGCAGCCGGCGCCGGTGAGCGCGACGGCGCGGCGTCCGGCCAGCAGCCGCCACAGCGGCTCGATCTCACCGGCGGCATCGTCCCCGTGGCGCTGGGCCGGCTCTCTGCTGGCCGGTGGGGCCAGGGGCGCGCTCGACATTCGTCGAGCATGCCACACAGATCCAGGCCACCCCCAACGGCGTCCCGGCGTCGGTCCAGCATCATCGATGCCTGCGTGCCGGGACCGGGCCGGATCTCCCCGGGGCCGGCGACGAGTGACTACTATCGAACGCCATGAAGCTCACTTCGGCTGCCTTCGATGCGGACGCGGAAATACCCACCCGCCACACTTGCGAGGGGGACGACCGCTCGCCGCCGCTCGCCTGGGCGGGCGCACCCGCCGAGACGAAGACCTTCGCCCTCATCGTGGACGACCCTGACGCGCCGGACCCGGCGGCGCCCAAAATGACCTGGGTGCACTGGGTGCTGTACAACATTCCGGCGTCGGTCCAGACGATCGCGGAAGCCGCGGGCAAGCTGGCGGGAGCTCGCGACGGTCTCAATGACTGGAAGCGCTCCGGCTGGAACGGACCCTGTCCGCCGATCGGGCGGCACCGGTACTTCTTCAAGCTGTACGCGCTCGACGCGAGCCTTCCCGAGCTCGAGCCGGCGACGAAGGCGGCGCTAGAGGCAGCGATGCAGGGGCACGTCCTCGCCACGGCCCAATTGGTCGGCACCTACCAGAAGAAAGGGTCGCGCTAGGTCGCGCGTTTCTGTCTGGGAAGGGCCAAGAAAGTCTCAGGTTTCTGAAAGGGTGAGCGCCCAAGCTCGCGCAACCTAAGGGCGCGCGTTTGGCTTGGCCGTTGCTGGGAAATGGGCCATGCGCCACCGCCTCCTCCTGTTGCTGGTGCCGTTGACGTTCGCGCTCGGCGGGGCCCGCGGCTCCGCCGGCGCCAGCTCTGATTTTTCATGACCCCGGCGGCTGCTCGAGCGTCGACCACGGCAATGCAGGACCCAACCAAGCGGAGGAAGGTCACGGTCTACCTCCTGCCGACGTTGATCGAGGAGATCGCGCGCGCCGCCCAACATCACGATCGCTCCGCCTCCTGGATCGTCCGGCGGGCCTGGAAGCTGGCCAGGGGCGAGATCACCCGGCTGGCGTCGCGCAAGCGCCCGCCGACCGACGACGGCGCCGGCAACGCCGCCTGAGCTCGGCTAGACTGCGTCCCATGTGCCGGCGCATCACCTGTAACACTTGCGGAAAGCCTTCCTTCAGCGGCTGCGGGCGCCACGTCGAGAGCGTGCTCGCGGGCGTCCCGCCTGCCGAGCGGTGCCGGTGTCGGGCGGCCGTCCCACCGGAGAGCCCGAAGGCTCCGCAGCGGGCGCCCGGCGGTCAGTCGAAGTCGACCTCTACTTCGTGATGGCGCGCGTCGGCGTCGGCCCTGACCAGATGCTTCCCGCGGGGAGCGGGCCCGCGGGCTGTACGTTTCGCAGATCAGGTTCCATGGAGCGCAGCTAGCCGAGGCTGATGCCCGGCATGCACTGGCCGGCGACGCAGCTGTCGCCCGGGTTGCAGCAGCCGCAGCCGCAGGAGACGACGTCGGGGCTGCAGAGGACCGGCAGGCACTGCCCGTTGTTGCAGATCTCGCCGCAGCCACAGGCGGGCGTGCAGGTCTTGCCCGGGCAGAGGCCGTTCTTGCAGGTGCCGCCGCCGGCGCAGCCGCAGGTTCCGCCGCAGCCGTCGCTGCCGCCGCAGGTGCCGTCGCTGGGACAGTAAGGCTCGCAGCACGCGCTCTGATATGAAGTCTCGCCGGTCGGGCAGGCGCAGGTCTTGCCGCAGCCGTCATCCATGCCCGCGCGGCTCCCATCGGCGGGGCAGCTCGGCTTGCAACAGGCGCCGGCATAGATCGACTCGCCGGTCGGGCAGGCGCAGGTCTTGCCGCACCCGTCCGACTTGCCGGCGTTGCTGAAGTTCGTGGGGCAGTTGGGCTTGCAGCAAGCCCCTTGATAGGTAACGTCACCGCTGGGGCAGGCGCAGGTTTTGCCGCACCCGTCGGACATGTCGCCGCGGCTGCCGTCGGCGGGGCAGTTGGGGGTGCAGCAGGCGTTCATGTACAGCGTTTCACCCTTGGCGCAGCCGCAGGTCTTGCCGCAGCCGTCGGACATGCCGCCGCGGCTGGCGTCGGCGGGGCAGTTGGGGGTGCAGCAGGCGCCCATGTAGAGCGTCTCGCCGGTCGCGCAGGCGCAGGTCTTGCCGCAGCCGTCGGACATGCCGCCGTGGCTGCCGTCGGCGGGGCAATTGGGGGTGCAGCAGGCGTTCATGTACAGCGTCTCACCCTTGGCGCAGCTGCAGGTGCTGCCGCAGCCGTCGGACATGCCGCCGCGGCTGCCGTCGGCGGGGCAGTTGGGCTTGCAGCAGGCCCCCTGATAGGTGACGTCGCCGCTCGGGCAGGGGCAGGTTTTGCCGCAGCCGTCGGACATGTCGCCGCGGCTGCCGTCGGCGGGGCAGTTGGGCATGCAGCAGCCGTTCGTCACCTGCGTGCTCCCGGTAGGGCAGGGGCACTTGTTGTTGCAGCCGTCGTCCATGCCGGCCTGGCTGCCATCGGCGGGACAGTTGGGCGTGCAGACACAGGTCCCCTGCACGCACTTGCCGGCGGTGCCGCAGCTCGCGCTGCAGGTGCAGGTGTCGAGGCAGGTGCCGTTGCTGCAGATGCTCCCCGCGGCGCACTTCACGCCGGCGCAGAGGTTCTCGACGCACTTGCCGGCCGCACACACCTGGTTGGCGGCGCAGGCGACGCCCGCGCAGGGATTCGGGGCCAGGCAGGAGAGCGTGCAGGCCATCCCGGCGCCGCAGTCGGCGTCGCACCCGTTGAGCGCGACGCACTTGCCGCTCGAGGGGTTGCAGGTCTGCCCGCTCGGACAGGTGACACCATTGCAGGGCTCCGAGAAGCAACCGGCCACGCACGCGCCGTCGACGCAGGTCTCGCTCTGCGGACAGGTCACGCCGGCGCAGCGATCCGTGATCGCGACGCAGCTCGCGTGGCAGCTGGTCCCTGTCGCGCATCCCATCGTCGCGGCGGCGAGGCACGGATCGGGCTGGCAGCTGCCGCCGAGGCAGACTTGACCGCTCGGGCACTGCGCCGGGCAGACCCCCGGTTTCCCAGCCGCGCCCCCCTGTCCGGCGACGCCGGTCGCGCCGCCGGCCGAGCCTGCGCCGGTCGCGCTCCCCGCTCCTTTGCTTCCGCCGGTGCCGAGCTTGAGGGCGCTCGACCCACCGGTCGCGCCGGCGTCCTGGCCATTGGTGGACGACTGCGAGGCCTGAAAATCACACCCCAGCGCCAGCAGCGCGACCGACGCGACGACGAAACCACCGACGGACGACGGACGACGGAACGGCAAGAGCCCCATATCGAGGTCCATCGGTGCCGGCAGACCAAGGATGAGCCGAAAAAGTTGCCGCCAAATGACGACTTCGGCGCGGATGGAGACCAAGGTGAGCGCCTCCAGGATGTCCGCGGAGGTCGCGCCCCAGCGCCGCACCCCACACCACAGCGACGCGAGGGGCGGCCGACACGGTTTTGCCGCCGCGGCGGTCAGCCGGCGTGGACGTCGGGCACGCCTGCCGACGGACGCGCCAATAACGTGGCGCCGTTCACGCGGTGCACGAGGCCGCAGCGGGCGCTGGACTGAGCTCGCGCGGTGCGCGCGCTGGCGCTGGCGGCGAGAGCGCAGCCTCGATCAAAGGAAGCAGCATCCGAATATTCGGCTTGGAGACGACCGGGATGTCGAGACAAGCCATGACGCCCCTGGTGCTCCAGGCGGTGAAGACGATGACCGGAGACCGGGCTCGCCCGGTCTCGGCCAGCAGGGCCGCAAACGAAGCGCCGTCGGGCGTCGCCGGTCTCCAGAGCTCGGTCACCACCAGCGCCGGCCGCAGGTGCGCCAGCGCCGCCAGCGCCTCACGCGGGCCCGACAGCCGCACCGCCTCCCATCCGTGATCCTCCAAGAGATCGCCGAGCGCATGTCGTCCATCGAAGTCCTCGTCCACCACGAACACGGTCCTCGTCATTCACGCCTCCCAGGCGCGGCAGAGTGCCCTCGATGGCGGGCGAAGCTCAATCGGGCAAATGCTGAAACGGCCGGCCCCGCGGACGTGGCGCTGCCGGTATGGATGGCCAAAGTGAGGGTGGGAGGGGACATGGCTGGCACTCAACACACGAAGGTCGTCGCGCTCGACCACATCAGCTGCGCCGTGCGGGACCTGAAGGCGGCGCGGAAGTTCTACGGCGCGGCGCTTGGCGCCATCGGCATGAAGGTCAACATGGACGTCAGCTCGGCGTTCGGCATGGGATCGCGCGACGAGAAGGTCTTCTGGCTGGAGCGTGACAAGAAGGCCTCCGGCGGCGGTCATTACGCCTTCCGGGTCGACCACCCGGAGGAGGTCGACGCCTTCTACGATGCGGCGCTGACCGCGGGCGGCCAGGACAACGGCAAGCCCGGCCCCCGTCCCCACTACGGGCCCAGTTACTACGCAGCCTTCGTGCGGGACCGTGAAGGGAACAACGTGGAAGTGGTCTGCTACGCCCGCCCCCGCCGCCGCGTCGCCCGCCGCCGGCGTCGCTGACCCGCTCGGTCACGATCTTGCCGACACGCGGACCAGGTGGACGCCGAACCAGCGGCGCTGGTCGTACCAGCTTCGTTCGAGGCAGAGGCCGGCGCGCCCGAACAGCCCGGCCAGCCGGTGCCTGCCCAGCTTGTAGCTCGATTCGGTGTGGATCCGCTCTCCGGCGCGGAATCGAACCTCGAGGTCGAGCGCGGGGATGAGCACCCGCTGCGGCTCTTCGCTCTGGAGGTAAATCTCGATCCGCGAGGCGGCCTGATTCCAGCGGACGAGGTGGCGAAACCGTCGGGGATCGAAATCGGCGCCCAGGTCGCGGTTCAGGCGGGCCAGCAGGTTGCGGGTGAACTGGGCCGTTACGCCCTGGGGGTCGTCGTAGGCCGGCAGGAGGATCCGGGGCGACTTCCGCAGGTCGGCGCCGATCAACAGCGCGTCACCGGGCGCCAGGCGCCGCCGCAGAGCCCCGAGCAGCGCGCGCGCCTCGAGCGGGTTGAAGTTGCCGATGTTCGAGCCGAGGAAGAGGACGAGGCGGCGCCCGGAGACCTGGCCGAGAAAGCCGAGCTCGTCGGGATAGCGGGCCACCACGGGTCGGACGGTGAGCCGCGGCGTGCGCGCGAGGTCGCCGGCGGCTTGCGCGAGCGCGCTCGGGGAGACGTCGACCGGCTGATAGACGACCCGCTCCTGCCGGGCTAAAAGCGCCGCCAGCAGGAGGCCCGTCTTGGAGGCGGTCCCCGCGCCCAGCTCGACGACGGCGAGCGGCGGGCCCGCGGCGTCGATCATCTCGGCCGCGTGCGCGGCGAAGATGGCGCGCTCGCTGCGCGTCAGGTAGTAGGTGGGCAGCCCGGTGATCCGCTCGAACAGCTCGGAGCCGCGCCGATCGTAGAGCAGCCAGGCGGGCAGGCGCTTGCGCGGGCGGAGCAGCCCGTCCCGGACCGCCGACGCGACGGCGGCCAGGGCAGAGACCTCTCCGCTCCCCTCGGGGGCCGTGCCTCCGAGCGCCACGGTCGCCGTCCCGTCGATCGACATCGACATCGGTCAGGGATCCCCGCAGCGGCGCATCCCGGCCCAAGCTAGGCACGTGCGTGCGGTTGTCTACCGCGCGCGACCGGCCGTCAGACCGTCCGGTGACGCAGATGGACCGTGCCGGACATCGAGGCACCGGTCACCACCACGAACGCACAGGCGAAGGCGAACGTCCACCAGCTGAGCCACAGGGTCGCGCCCGTGGCCAGGCCGATGATCCAGAGAATGAACAGCCCGAGCGCCAGCAAGCCGGTGCCGGCCATCCCCCCGCGATGGAACTCGACCAGCGCCGCCGCGCCCGCGATGGCGATCAACGCCGCCAGGCCGTCCAGCCAGGTCAACCAGGCCGAGGCGTGCGACGAGAGGCCCGCGAGCCACAGAAGGACCAGGCCGAGACCGAGAACGAACGAAATTGCGCGAAACATCACCTGCCTCCTTACTCGAAAACATGGTCACCATTTCGCCCCTCCGACAGCGCGGCCGTCCGTCCCGCTCAGGCGCGAGAGCGGCGCTGCGATCCGAGCGCCGGCGGCCACGTCGGTCCCGCTCGGCTTGCTGCGAATCATCCGGCCGCCATATTGACAGCGGAGGGAAAAATGAAGCGAACCATGGTGATGGTGGGATTGATGGGGCTGGGGCTCGGCCCGTTCGCTGTCGGCATCGCGCGCGCGGACACGGGGCACATGGGCCCGAGCGCGCCCAGTCAGGCCGCCGGCGCGGCGCCGTCCGCGGGGACGAACACGAACCCGGTGGCGGTCGAGCAGGAAGAGGTGATGAGCGCCCCGTTCACCGTCGAGAGCATCGACCGGGCGAACCGGCGGGTCGTCGTCGAGAGCCCCGACGGCGCGCGTTCGACGGTGAACGTGTCGCCGAACGCCCCGGGCTTCGACACGCTCAAGCGGGGTGACCAGGTGGAGCTCGACTACTACAAGTCGTCGGTGCTCTCGCTCGCGCCGGCGCGCACGCCGGGTGCGGCTTCCTCGTCGACCGCGCCGGCGCCCGCCAGCACCGGGACGCACGCAGCCAAGGGGCACCAGGTGACGACCTCGGCGCGGGTGACGCTCGTCGACAACGAGAAGGAGACGATCCAGGTGACCACGCCCGACGGGCGGCCGCAGACGTTGTTCGTTCAAGATCCGACGCTGCAGCGTCAGATGCTCACCCTCAAGCCGGGCGACTCGGTGCAGGTGACCTACACCGAGCCTACCGCCGTGGGGCTGCGCCGCGCGACCGCGAAGTGACGCCTGCTGCGCGCCGGCTCGGGAATATACGTAAACGACCGCATCTGGACGCCGGCGCGCGAAACCTCATCCTGGTGAGGGCGAAAGGAGCGACCCGATGGCGAAACAGGGCACGAAGGGAGGACGCGTCGCCTGCTTGCTGGCGGCCGGCTTCGAGGACTCAGAGCTCCGCGTCCCGCTCGATCGGTTGCGCCAGGCCGGCTACCTGGTGGAGATCATCGGCGCCGAGGCGGGCGAACGGCTCGAGGGTGAGCGGAAGCGCGAGATCGTCACCACCGACTTCAGCATCGACGAGGTCCAGGTGGCCGACTACGAGGGGCTGCTCATCCCCGGCGGCCATTCGCCCGACAAGCTGCGGGCCGATCGGCGCTTCGTCGACTTCGTGAAGGACTTCGACCGCACCGGACGGCCGCTGGCGGCGGTCTGCCACGGCCCGCAGCTCCTGCTGGCGGCCGAGTTGCAGCGGGGGCGTACCCTCACCGCCTGGAAGACCATTCAAAGCGATCTCCGGCAGGCGGGGGCCGAGGTGAAGGACCAGGCGGTGGTGGTCGACGGCAACTGGATCACCAGCCGCCAGCCCGACGACCTCCAGGCCTTCAGCTCCAAGTTCATCGAAGAGCTGGGCGACCTCGAAGAGCGCGGCGGGTGGCAGCCGGCGGCAGCGTCGACGTGAAGACGTGAGACGCGAAAGACGAGACGGTCGGGCTTGCGGGAACGCCTTCCTTGTCGCGTGCACGCGCGATCGGGTGTGCTAGCTTTTCGCTCCTTATGCCGGTCGTCTTGGTGGTGGACGATGAGCTGGACCTGCTGGCGGCGCTCAGCGATGCGCTGAACGCCGAAGGTTGGAGGGTCCTCGTGGCCGGCGGGCCGGGCGACGCCCTCGCCGCCGCCCGCTCGTGCCCGGTCGACGTCGTCCTCTGCGATCTGCTCCTCGACGGCGCGGATGGGCGAACCGTCAAGGAGGCCTTCGCGCGTGAGCACGGGCTGCGTCGGATCCCGTTCGTCTTCATGACCGCCTCGCTCCTCGAGGCGCACAAGTTTTCCGCCGAGCCGATCGTCGAGAAGCCGTTTCGCCTGCACGATCTGCTCGCCGTGCTGGAAGGCCGCCTCCCGGCGGACCGTGACGGGTCCGACCTGCGCGGCGGCGCACCCGGCCTGGGCTGAGCCGGTCCGCGCGCGGTGTCCGGCCCTGGACGACGCCGGAGGACCGCCTAGGTTCAAGGAGGGGGGCGGGTGAGCAGGCGAAGGCTCGAGAACAAGGTCGCCGTCGTCACGGGCGCATCGAGCGGCGTGGGACGGGCGATCGCCCGCCGCTACGGCGCGGAAGGGGCCAAGGTGGCGCTCATCGCGCGCGATCTGGTCGGGCTGGAGGACGCCGCTTCGGAGATCCGGAGCACCGGCGGGCAGGCGATGGTCCTGCCGCTCGACGTCTCGGAGCCGACGTCGGTGATGGCGGCCGCCGATCGGGTGGTCTCCGCCTGGGGCGGCATCGACATCTGGGTGAACGACGCCATGGTCTCCGTCTTCGCGCCGGTGCACGAGACGACGCCGGAAGAATACCGGCGCGTGATCGAGGTGAACTTCCTCGGCTACGTCCACGGGACGCTGGCCGCCCTCAAACACATGCGTCCCCGCGACGCCGGGGTGATCGTGCAGATCGGCTCGGCGGTCGCCTATCGATCGATCCCCCTGCAGAGCGCGTACAGCGCTTCGAAGGCGGCCATCCGCGGCTTCACCGATTCGCTCCGGAGCGAGCTCATCCGCGAGCGGAGCGGCATCCAGATCACCCATCTGCAGTTGCCGGCCGTCAACACGCCGCAGTTCGAAGTGGTGCGCAACAAGATGCCGGCCCATCCGCATCCGATCCCGCCCATCTATCAGCCGGAGGCGATCGCGGGCGTCGCGCTGCGCGCCGTGCTCCGCCCGCGGCGGGAGATCTGGATCGGCTGGAGCGCGATGAAGGCGATCATCGGTCAGCGGCTGATTCCGCGTTTTCTGGATGGCTATCTGGCGCGCCACGCCTGGAAGGCGCAGGAGACGCGCCGCCTCCCGCCCGGGCACCCGCTCCACCACCGCGACAACCTCGACGCGCCCGTGCTCGTCAATCGCGGCGCGCGGGGGCCGTTCGACAGCGAGGCCCGCAAGCCGGGCGGCGCGCGCGGTGTCGTCACCCGCGGTCTGGTGGTCGGCGCCGTCGGGACGATGGCGGTGATGCTCGCCGGGTGGATCGAGCGGGCGCTGCTCGGCCGCCGCCCCGTCTACGCACCGGCTCGGCTGGCCCGGCGCCTGTTCGCCAGGGCCGCGCGAACGCCGGCGCGCGCCGGCATCCTGGGAAATCTCATGCGCTGGAGCTACGGGCCGTTCATCGGGTTGGTCTACAGCGCGACCTTGGGGCGCTTCATCCGGCGCCGCTGGCCGGAGGCGCGGTCGTGGCCGGCAGGGCTCGCGCTCGGCGCGGCCGTCTACCTGTTCGAGCTCCTGGCCCTGCCCCGGTCGGGCGCCACGCGACGCTTGGCGCACTGGCCCGCGGCCGACCGGCTGCTGCTGGCCGGTCACACGGCGGCGTTCGGTCTGACCGCCGAGGCCGCTCGCCGATCGCTCGAGCCAGCCTGAAGCAGACCACACATTGTAAAATGAACGGCGCCGGGCCGCTCGCGCGGAAAGAGCGGTCGCGCGCTGCTCAGGCCGGCCGCGGCACCAGGACCGCCGCGCCCTCCAGGCGGCCGGCGCGCAGGTCGTCGAGCGCCTCGTTGGCGCGGGCGAGCGGATACGGGCGCACGGTCGTCTTCACGGGGACGCGGGGGGCGAGGGCGAGAAATTCTTCGCCGTCACGACGGGTGAGGTTGGCCACCGAACGGATCGTCCGCTCGCCCCACAGGTCGTCATACCGAAACGAGGGGATGTCGCTCATGTGGATGCCGGCACAAACGACGGTTCCCCCTTTGTCGAGCGCGCGGAGCGCGACCGGCACGAGCGCGCCCACCGGGGCGAAGATCAGCGCGGCGTCGAGCGGTCGGGGCGGGGCGACGTCGGAGCCGCCGGCCCAGGCTGCGCCGAGCGAGCGCGCGAATCGCTGCGACGCCTCGTCGCCGGGGCGGGTGAGCGCGTAGACCTCGCGCCCTTCCCAGATCGCCACCTGGGCGATGATGTGCGCGGCGGCGCCGAACCCGTAGAGGCCGAGGCGGCGGGCGTCGCCGGCCGCGCGCAGCGCGCGGTAGCCGATGAGGCCGGCGCACATCAGGGGCGCCGCCTCGACGTCGGCGTACCCCTCGGGAATCGGAAAGCAGAACCGATGGTCGGCCACCGCGAACTCCGCGAAGCCGCCGTCGATCTGGTACCCGGTGAAGCGCGCCCGGTCGCAGAGGTTCTCGCGACCCGAGCGGCAGAAGGTGCAGACGCCGTCGGTCCAGCCGAGCCAGGGGACGCCGACCCGATCACCGAGCGCGAAACGATCGACGCGCGCGCCCTTGGCCGCCACCCGCCCGACGATCTCGTGCCCCGGCACCAGCGGCAGCTTGGGGTCGGAGAGGTCGCCGTCGACGATGTGCAGATCGGTCCGGCAGACGGCGCAGGCGGCGATCTCGAGCAAGACCTGGTCGTCGTTGGGGACCGGCGGCGCGACCGTAGCGGAGCGGAGCGGCCTTTGCCGCCCAGGGCCATCGAAGATCATCGCCTGCATCGGGGCCTCCCCGGACCAATTTGATCACTTCTGGGCGGCGTTCTTCAGAAAGTAGGCCTTGAGCGTCGCCTTGTCCGCGTCGGACAGCTTGGCGTCGTGGTGCATCGGGAAGACATAGAACCAGGGGGGCATGGCGCCCGATTCGACCTGCTCCCAGGCGTTCTCCCGGTCGGTCTGACGCTCCTCCTCGTCGGCGTCGCCCCACTTGGACAAGTTGAGGTGATTGCGGCCGTTGTGGACGTCGCGCGCCATCAGCCACGAGCCGGGCGCGATGCGTGCGTAGAGCGGCCAGCGCGTCTCGTTGGTGTGACAGTCGAAGCAGGCGCGCCGCATGATGTGCTCGACCTCGGGCGGCCCGTCGAAGGCGAAGCGTTCGGGCGGGTTCGTTCCGATGTCCTGGGTGGGAATGCCGAACAGGCGTTTGGCAGGGACGACCTGGAGCAGGCCGAATCCGAGTGCCGCAACGAGCGTGCCGCGCTTCAAAATCTTCGCCAGTGTGGGGGACATGACGTGACGATAGAAAGGAGTGGCGCCGCCGGCAAGCATGACAGCTCTTCCGTTCGTGCCACGCCCGGTCGCCGGGCCCTTTTTCGAAATTAAATTTTTGCCCTCAGCCGAGCGCGTATAACGTCCGCTCATGAGTGACGGGACCCCGGTCGACCCAAGCGTCGTCACGGATCCCGCCGCCCGGCCCCCGCCGACCGGGGGGCGGCCGGCGATCGAGGTGGCCGGTCGCGTGGAGCTCGTCTCGCAGCTGGCGCTCGAGGCCGGCGAGATCGGGACCTGGGAGTGGAACATCGGCTCCGGCGAGGTCCGCTGGTCCGACAACCTGGAGCAGATCCACGGGCTCGAGCCGGGGACCTTCGATCGAACGTTCGAAGGCTACAAGATGCTGATCCACCCGGAGGATCGCGAGATGGTGCTGGGCGCCATCCGCGGTTGCCTGGAAGGCCGGGTCGCCTACGAGGTGGAGTTCCGCAGCGCCGACATCAGCCGCGGCGTGCGCTGGATTCTCGGCAAGGGGAAGGTGATTCCGGGCGAGGGGGGCGGGGCGGCCCGCATGATCGGCGTCTGCATGGACGTCACCAGCCGGAAGCGGGCCGAGGAGACGGCCTGGGAGTCCAACCGCCGGAAGGACGAATTCCTGGCCATGGTCTCGCACGAGCTCCGCAACCCGCTGGCCGTCATCAGCAACGCCTCGACGCTCATCGGCCAGCTGACCAAGAACGATCCCGAGACCGCCAAGGCCTCCGGGTCGATCCGGCGGCAAACCGAGCGGCTGGCCCGCATCGTCGACGACCTGATGGAGGTGTCACGCCTCTCGGCTGGCAAGCTGACCTTGCGCCGGACCAGCGTCGATCTGGTGGGATTGGTGCACCGCGCGGTGCAGGACTTCGTCGAGCGGCATTTGCTCGACCGCCACCGCTACGAGCTGCGGTTCGCCGCCACCCGGGTGAGCGGCGACGGACCTCGCCTCGAGCAGATCGTCTCCAACCTGTTGATGAACGCCGTCAAGTACACGCCGCTCGGCGGGACGATCGCCATCGAGGTCGAGCCGGATCGGGGCGAGGCCGTCCTGCGCGTGCGGGACACGGGCGTGGGGATCGCGCCCGAGCTGCTCCCGCGGGTGTTCGATCTGTTCGTCCAGAGCGAGCGGGGTGTCGAGCGGCGGGACGGCGGTCTCGGCGTGGGGCTCTCGATCGCGCGCGGTCTGGTGGAGGCGCACGGCGGGCGGATCGAGGCGCGCAGCCCGGGCCCCGATCTGGGGACGGAGTTCGTGGTCCGGCTCCCCCTGGCGGCCACCTTCGCGGCGGGCGATCAGAGCGACGGCGCTCCCCGCCGCCGCATTCTGATCGTCGACGACAACGTCGACGCGCGGGAGGCGCTGGCGCGGCTGCTCGAGATGGCCGGCCACGAGGTCGCCCAGGCGGGCGACGGGCCGGGCGGCTTGGAGGCGGCTTCCCGCGCGCGGCCCGACGTGGCGATCGTGGATATTGGCCTGCCGGGGATGAACGGCTTCGACCTGGGAAGGCGGCTGCGGGCCGCGACGCCGCACGTGCGGCTCATCGCGCTGACCGGCTACAGCCACGACGATCACCGGCGCCAGGGCGACGACGTCGGTTTCGAAACTTACCTCGTGAAACCGGTAACCTTCGAAACTCTTCAGCGGGCCCTTGCGAACAATTGACGATCCGCTAACAATCCCCGCTGCCGAGCGTAGTTACACTCCGACGTCCCCATGGGAGCGCCCACCTTGGCACCAGGCGGTAACGACCGGCTCGCGGAAATTCTCGACCGCATCAGCGACGGCTTCATCGCGTTCGATCGGGATTGGCGCTTCGTCTACCTGAATCGTGTGGCCGCCGAATATCTCGGCAGGCCGGCCAGCGCGCTCGGGGGACGAATCTTCTGGGAGGTCTTTCCCGCGAGCGCCGGGTCGGAGATGGCCGCCGCGTACCGGCGCGCCGCTGCGGGGACCACCCCGATCGAATTCGAGATGGTCTCCAGCATCACCGGGCGCTGGATCAGCCAGCGCATCTTCCCCAGCGTCTCGGGCCTGACGGTCTATTTCCGCGACATCTCCGCCGAGCGAGAGGCCGCGGAGACGTTGCGTGAGGGCGAGGATCGCTACCGTTCGCTCTTCGACCACAGCCTGACCGGCATCTTCCTGACCTCGCCGGCCGGTGAGACCTTGGCGGCCAACCCCGCCGCCTGCCGGATGCTGAGGCGATCGGAGGAGGAGATCTGCCGCCTGGGCCGCGACCTCGTCGCGCCCGACGACCCGGGCCTCCGCACCCTGCTCGAGCAGCGTGGTCGCCTCGGCACCGGGCGCGCCGAGATCAACATGGTCCGCGGCGACGGAACGACGATCCCGATCGAGGTTTCGTCGGCGGTCTTCACCGACCGAAACGGGCAGCCCCGCACCAGCCTGTCGTTGCGCGACCTGACCGACGGCAAGCGCGCCGAGCAGGCGCTGAAGCTGATCGTCGACGCGGGCAACGAGCTCTCGCAGTCGCTCGAGCGCGGCGAGATCCTGCGCCGGTTGACCGGGCTCCTCGTCCCGCGCGTCGCGGACGTCTGTCTCGTCGATCTGTGCGACGGCGAGCGCCTGCGACGGGAGGCGATCCGGCACCGGGACATCGACGGACAGCTCGTCGGACAGGCGAACACCCCCTGGGGACGCGAGTATGCCGGGGCGAGGCGGGTCTACGAATCGGACGCGCCGGATCTGGTCATCTCCGTGGAGGGCGACGAGGAGTTCACCGAGCTCGGCGTCCGCTCGGCGCTCCGGATCCCGATGCGCGTGGCGGGGAAAGCGATCGGCGTCGTCTCCCTGTTCATCGTCGACGGTGCCCGCGCCTTCAGCGCCGACGACCTGGCGACCATCGAGGCGGTGTCCGATCGGGCCGCCCTGGCGCTGGAGAACGCGCGTCTCTACGAGGTCGCCGTGAACGCCAAGCGCGTGCGCGACGAGGTGCTGACCACGGTCTCGCACGATCTGCGGAACTCGCTGAACGCGATCGGCTTCATCGCCACCGAGCTGGCCCGGCAGGGGGGCAGCCCGCTGGCCACCCAGATCCGCAGCGCCGCCACCCTGGCCGACCGGCTGCTCGCCGACCTGGGCGCCATGTTCGCCATCGAATCGGGATCGCTGGTGCTCGGCCGCTTCATGGAGTCGATCGACTCCATCATGCACGAGGTGGCCGACCTGTTCAGGCCGCTGGCCGAGGCCCGGGCCATCCGGCTGCGGGCGGTGAGCGAGCGACAGGGGTTGACCGCCTTCGTCGACCGCCACCGCATGGTGCAGGCGGTGAGCAACGTGGTGGCCAACGCCGTCGAGCTCAGCGAGGACGGCGGCCAGGTCGACCTGGCCTGCAAGCAGGTCGGCGACGACGTCGAGCTGGCCATCTCGGACACCGGCCCCGCGCTCGCGCCCGGCGACCTGGCGCACCTTTTCGATCGGAGCGGCTGGGGAAAGGACGGCCGGCGACGGGCGAGCGTCGGGCTGGGGCTGGTGATCTCCAAGCAGTACATCGAGGCGCACGGGGGCCGCATCCGCGTCCAGAGCCAGCCCGGCAGCGGCTCGACGTTCACCATCGCGATCCCGATGCGCCCGCGCGGGGCCGGGCCGGCCGCCGCCCGCCGGGCGGGCGGGCCCGCCAGCTCCTCCAGATAGGCGGGGGCGCGCTGCCCAAGCGATCGCCGCTCGAGATCCCCCCCGCCCGGCGCCGCGCGTGCCGGCGCCGCCGCACGGCTGCGTTCGCCGTCGCGCTGCTCTGCGCCTCGGCCTCGGCCGCCAGCGCCGGGGAGGACGGGCTCGTCTACGACTGGAAGGTCGACGGTGCGGTGACGGCGGCCGCCCTCGCCTTCTGGGGGGGGACCCAGCTCTTCGAGTCTTCGCTGGCCCCCGCCTCATGCCGCTGGTGCGAGCCGGGCGCGCTCGACAGCGCCGTGCGCGGCGCCCTCCGCTGGAACGACACCGCCGCCGCCAACACCGCCAGCAACGTGGGGGCCTACGCGCTCGTCCCGCTCACCAGCCTGGGGCTCCTCGCCGCGGGCGCGCACGGCGAAGGTCGCTTCGGCGAGATGGCCGGGAACGTCCTGGTGATCGCCGAATCGGTCGCGCTCGCCGAGAGCGCGAACCAGATCGTGAAGTTCGCCGTGGGGCGCGAGCGCCCCTTCGTCCACGCGCTGCCGCCCGCCGGAAAGTCGTCGACCGACAACCCGGCGGACAACAACGTCTCCTTCTATTCGGCGCACACCAGCTTCGCGTTCGCGCTGGCGGTGTCGACCGGCACCGTGGCCTCCCTGCGCCGTTACCGCTGGGCGCCGGCGATCTGGGCCGCCGGGCTGGCGGGTGCCGCCGCGGTCGGCTACCTGCGCATCGCGGCCGATCGGCACTACTTCACCGACGTCGTCACCGGCGCGGTGGCGGGTGGCGCATTCGGTCTGGTGGTTCCGTACGAGTTTCACCGCGCCCCGGCGGCCCTGACCTTGGTCCCGGCGCCGGGCGGTGGCGTGATGCTGGCGCTGTCGGCGCGTCTCTAGGGCAACCCCCGATTTCGCGGCCCCCCGATTCCCAGTTACGGGAAACGAATTCGCGAAGAAGGTGGTCCCTGCCTTGCACGAATCAGCGGTTGGTGCCATTTCCTCTGGGCGCCGACGAGGGACCATGCGGATCGGGATCGTCACCGAGTACTACTATCCGACGCTGGGCGGGATTCAGGAGCACGTCCACCATTTCGCGCTCCACGCGCGCCGGGCGGGTCACGATGTTCGAATCCTGACACCCGAGGTGAAAGACAGTCTCGCCTCGGTCAAGGACGACGCCGGAGCGGAGGCGGTGGCGCGCCGCACGGACGAGGAGAACGGGGTGATCCGGCTGGGCCGCTCGATTCCCCTCTACTCCGGGGGATCGATCGCGCGGATGTCGGCCGGGCCGTCGCTGTCGCTCCGCGTTCGCGACATCATCCGCAGCCAGCAATTCGACGTGGTCCACGTCCATTCGCCGCTGATGCCGACGCTGCCGCTGCTCGCGCTGCGCGCCTCCGAGACGCTCAACGTCGGCACCTTCCACAGCGCGTTCGAGAGCAGCCTGCTCTACGCGCTCCTCGCGCGGCGCCTGCAGCGCTACGTCGATCGGCTCGACGCCGCGATCGGCGTCTCCGAGACGGCGCTGGTCGGCGTCCGGCGTTACTTCCGCGCCCCCTTCGAGGTGATCCCGAACGGCGTCGAGGTGGCGACCTTCGCGGCCGGGCGCCGCCGGCCCGAGTTCGACGACGGCCGGCGCAACCTGCTCCACGTCGGGCGGTTCGATCCGCGCAACGGCGTCGACCGGGTGATCCGGGCCTGGGTCGCCGTGCGCCGCCTGGGAACCGACGCGCGCCTCATCCTGGTGGGCGACGGTCCGCTGCGGCCGCGGTACGAGGCGATGATCCCCCGCGACCTCCGCGCCGACGCGCACTTCGCGGGGTTCGTCTCCTCCGAAGAGCGCGCCAGCTACTACGCCTCGGGCGACGTGTTGCTCTGCCCGGCGGTGGGGGGGACCTTCGGCATCATCGTGCTCGAGGCGATGGCCGCCGGGTGCGCGGTCGTGGCGGCCGATACGCCCGGCTTCCGCCACGTCATGCAGGACGGCCGGGAGGGGTTCCTGGTCGACGGGGCGGCCGATCCGGGGTCGCAGCAGCTCGCGGAGCGGGCGAACCGGCTGCTGGTCGACGAGGAATTGCGGCGGCGCTGCGTGGAGGCGGGTCGCCGGCGGGCCGCCGAGTTCGACTGGCGCGAGATCACCGGGCGCGTGCTGGCGCTCTACGCCCGGCTTCGGCGCGACGCCGTCACCCCCCTTTCGCAGGCGCGGGGCGCATGACGACCCGCGGGCGCCGGGCGCTCCTGCTGCTGGCGCTCTGCGCCGGCCTGCGCATCGTCTCGCTCGCGCGTCCCTGCCTCTCGGACGACGAGGCGACCTATTGCGTGGTCGCCCGCGAGATGCTGCACGGGCGCGTCCTCTACCGCGACGTGGTCGACCACAAGCCGCCCCTCATCTACCTCACCTACGCGGCGACGCAGGCGCTCGGCGGGCGGGACCACGGGATGTTGCTGCTGCATTTGCTGACCATCCTGGTGGTGTGGGCCACCGCGCTCCTGCTGGGGCGCATCGCCGCCCGGGCCCAAAGCCCGCCCGACGGGCACACCTCGTTTGCGGCGGGGCTGTTGTTCGTGGTGTTCACCACGACGCTGCTCGACTTCGACGCGCTGGCCGCCAACTGCGAGCTCTACATGCTGCTGCCGCTGGTCGCCTCGGTTCTCCTCTACCTGCGCGGGTTCGCGGCGCCGCGGTCGGGGGCGCTCGCCGCGGCCGGGCTGCTCGTCGGCGTGGCCATGCTCTACAAGTACCAGGCGGCCGTCCAGCTCCCGCTCTACGCGGTCCACCTCGGCTTCGTTCACCGCCGTCGACTGGCTCGGCTCGGCGGCGCCTGGCTGGCGCTGGCCGGGGGCCTCGCCGTGCCGCTGGCGATCTGTATCGGGTTGATGCGGCGGGCCGGCGCGCTCGGGGACGCGCTGTTCTGGTTCTCTTTCAACTCCGCCTACATTCGTCAGGGCCTGAACCTCTCGGAGGTCGCGGCACGGGCGGTCCGGCGCGTTCCGTACGGCGTCCTGCCCGCGCTCTTCCTCTGGATCCTGGGGATGCGCGCGGCGGCCGCTGCTTGGCGCCGCCGGCGACAGGATCCGGTGGCGCTCTTTGTGGTCTGGTGGTGCGCCGCGAGCGCGCTGGCGACCACCGCCGGCGGGCGGTTCTTCGGACACTACTTCCACCAGGTGACGGCGCCGCTCGCCGTCCTGGCCGCGCCCGAGGCGGTGCGGGTCTGGGGCGCCCGCCGGAAGGCGAGCCTGGCGGCCGTCGGGCTGCCCGCCGTCGTCTTCCTGCTCATCGGCTTGTTTCACGCCCGGGCCGCCAGGGCGGTCGGCCTGGCGGAGCCCGACTACCCCACCATCGCCCGCTTCATTCGCGCCCGCAGCCTCCCCACCGACGAGCTGGTCGTCTGGGGGAACGTCCCGGTTCTGTATTTCGAGGCCCAGCGACCGCTCGGCAGTCGGTTCGTGTTCTCCAACTACCTGACCGGGCTCTCGCCGGCCACCCGCACGCAGTCCGACCCGGGCGCCGACGCTTCGGCCAACGTGGTTGGCGAAAGCTGGGCGATGTTCGTGAGCGATCTTTCGACGCGCCTGCCGGCCCTGTTCGTCGATACGTCTCCGGGGAACCTCGGCGCTTACGGAAAGTTTCCGCTGACGCGCTATCCGCGGCTGCAGGCGATCGTGGATCGCAACTACGCGCTCGTCGGCGAGGTTGCCGGGGCGCGCGTCTTCGCTCGGCGGAGGACCGAGGCGGTGACGCTGAGGTGAGCGGGCCGGGCGCGAGCCGATCGCGGACCTCGCCGCTGCTGGCGCCCGCGGAGTGGGGTGTGTTCGCGGTGGTGGCGGCCGCCAACCTCGTTCCCCTCTGGGCGTTCCGCTACTTTCCCGGCCAGGACACCGCCGATCACCTCTACGCGGTCGCGGTGTTGCGTTCGCTCGCCGATGGGACCGCGGCGCCAGCGGTGGCCGCGGCGTTCGCGCCGGCGCTCGGTCTCAAGACCAACGTGCTGTTTCACGCCCTCATGCTGGGGCTGGTGCGGCTGGGCCTGTCGATCGACCTCGCCCACCGGGTGGTGCTTTCAGGCTACGCGCTGGCGCTGCCGCTGGCGGGTCTCTTCTGCGCGCGCGCCGCCGCCCCGGCCAGCGGACCGCTGGCCTTGTTGCTGTTGCCGCTGGTCTGGAGCTGGTTCGCCGTGCAAGGCCTCTACAACTACGTCTTGTCGCTCCCGCCGGCGCTGGTCTGGTTGGGGATCGTGGCCCGCGACGGTGGGCGGCCGCGGCTCCGCGCGGCGCTGGCCCTCGGTCTGGCGGCGATGCTGGTCTTTCTCGCCCACACCGTGACCTTCGCGGCCCTGCTGCTGGTCACCGCGACGCGGGTCGTCTTCCCGGGCGACGGAACGCGTTTGCCGGCCGCGCGCCGGGCGGTCAGCGCCTGGCCCGCCGTGCTGGCGCTGCTCCCCGCGCTCGCGGCCTGGCTTGCCTCCCTGCGGGCCATGATCGCATCGGGCGCGCCGCTCGAGGCCTCGGTCTCCCGCTGGGAGATGTACGATTTCCCGTCGGCGCTGGGGGCGTTCTTCGTCGAGTTCGCCGTCCGCTATCACCTGGTCGATCTGCTGCTGCTGGGGCCGCCGCTGGTCACGCTCGTCGTGCTTCCGCTGGCCGCCGGCCGCGGGGGCCGGTCGGCCGCGCCCCGCTGGCCGCTCCGCGCCGCGCTCCTGCTGATCGCGCTCTATTTCGCGTTGCCGCACATCATCGTCGGATCCGACCTCTCCCCGCGGCTGCGGCCGCTGGTGGTGTTCACGCTGCTCTGCTACGGCGGGGTGGCGCTCTCCCCGCAGGCCCGTCGCCGCCTGGTGCTGCTGGCGCTCGCCTCGGGGCTGGGCGGCGCCGCTTTCCTGGCTGCCGACTTTCGCTCCCTCGGCGAGAAGCTCGACGATTTCACCTCCGGCATCCCTTACGTCCGCCCGGGGAGCCGCGTCTACCCGGTGGTGTTCGATCCGCGCTCGCCCTCTATTTTGGTGAAACCGTTCCTGCACGCCTGGGGGTATTACGGCCTCGCTCGCCAGGTGGTCACCCCCTTCGCGTTCGCCTGGCACGAGTCGCGCTTCCCCTACCGCTACCGCGCGCTTCCCGTCCACACGCTCGACTCGCCGTTTCCGTCCGACGCGGAGGACGAGCCCTACGCCCTGCTCCAGGGGCGACTCTGCGCCTCGGTGCGCCGCTTCTCCCCCTCGCTGAGCTGTGACGACGTGCGCGCGCGAACACTGGCCCGCATCGCGGCGCTGGGCACCTCCTACGACTACCTGCTCACCTGGGCGGCGCCACCCGATTTTTCCGCGCTCTTGGCGGCCCGCGGATACAGATTGGTGCATGCTCGGGGCGACCTCGGGCTCTACGAGCCGCCCGGCAGGGGCGCGCCGGTGACCGCGGGTCGCCTCGATCGTCCTCCTTCATGAGACGCTACGTCAGGTTCCTGAGCCGCCACGACCTGGCGATCTGCGCCGCGGCGCTGCTGCTGTTCGTGGGGGCGCTGCTCACCGCGACCCGCCTCCACCTCCGCTCTGACTTCCGCGAGCTCTTGCCCCAGGCGGATCCCGAGCTCAAGTTGCTCCAGCAGATCGGCGATCGGGTGGGGGGCCGCTCGACGCTGGTGGTGGCGGTCGAGGGACCGGATCCCGTCGCCAACGAGCGCTTCGCCGACGCCCTGGTCGCCAACCTGCGGCCGCTCGTGGGGCGGGATCTGCGCGCCATCGACTACCGCCCCGACGCCAGCAAGCCGTTCTTCGAGAAGAACAAGCTCCTCTACGCCGACCTCACCGACCTGCGGCGGGCCGACGACGATCTGAAGAAGCTGCTGGTCTCCAAGAAGAACCCGGCGTTCGTGGCCTTCGCCGACGAGGACCTGGGCGAGAAGAAGGACGACCCGGCGGCCGATCTGAAGCAGCTCAAGCGCGACATCGAGCAGCGCCGCGGTCCCGCGCGGTTCCCGAACGGCTACTACGAGAGCGCCGATCGGAAGCTCCTGGCCGTCCTCACCTGGGCCAACTCCTCGGGGACCGGCGACCTGTCGGGGTTCAAGATCCGCGACGACGTCCAGCGGGTCATCGATCAGACCAACCCGGCCCGCTTCGGTCCGGTCAAGGCGGCGATCACCGGCGACGTCGCCAGCGCCATCGAGGAGCACGACGCGCTGAAGTCCGACATCGAGTGGGTCTCGCTCGTCTGTACGGTGGCGGTCCTGCTGGTCATCGCGCTCTACTACCGCGGCGTCATCGCGCTGACCTACATCTTCTTCCCCACGCTGCTGGGGGTGGCGGCGGCGTTCGCCGTGGCGGCGCTGACCATCGGTTACCTCAACACCAACACGGCGTTCCTGGGCTCGATCATCCTGGGGAACGGGATCAACTTCGGCATCATCCTGCTGGCGCGTTACCGCGAGCAGCGGAGCCGCCAGCCTCAGGAGTCGGTCGAGGAGGCGCTGGAGATCGCGCTCCGCACGACCGCCCGTCCGACGCTGACCGCGGCGCTGGCGGCGGCCATCGCCTACGGGAGCCTGGCGCTCACCCGGTTTCGCGGATTCCAGCAGTTCGGCCAGGTCGGCGGGGTGGGGATGATCCTCTGCTGGCTGGTGACCTACAGCTATTGCCCCGCGTTGATCTGTTTTTGGGAGCGGTTTCACAAACCGAAGCCGCGCGCGATCCGTCCGCCCCGGGCGCGCCTGCGCCTGGCCGAGGCGATCATCGCCAACCAGAGGGCGCTGCTGGCGACCATCGGCATTCTGAGCGCTCTGGCGGTCGTCTTTTTGGCGCCGATCGTGCGTCACCCGTTCGAGTACGACTTCTCCAAGCTGAGGAACCAGCAGAGTCGCAGGCACGGGGCCGGCGATCTCTACGTGCGCGTCGGGCGCATCTTCCCCCAGGACCTGGCGCCGGTGGGGATCGCGCTGCTCCCCCGCGCCGGGGACGCGTTGCCGTTCCGGGACGCGCTCCTGGCCAAGGACTGCGTGGTCGGCCTCCATCACGCCAACGATCCGCGGGCGGCCGACCCCGAGAAGCTGCGGGCGCTGTGCGCGGCGCGCGTGGCGGCGGGGGAGCCGACGGGCGGGCTGCTCTCCTCCGTCTCGACGGCCGCGTCCGCGCTGCCGCGGGATCAGGACGCCAAGCTGGCGGTGATCGCCGACCTGCGCCGGCGGCTCGGCGATCCGGCCTTCGACCTGCTCGATCCCGACCAGAAGAAGGAGCTCGAAGCCTGGGCGCCGCCCGCCGACCTCCGCCGCCTGACCATCGACGATCTCCCCGAGCCGATCGTGCGCAACTTCCGCGAAGTCGATGGGACGCTGGGGCGGGTGGCGCTCATTTACCCCGTTCGCGCCTGGGCCAACTGGGACGGCCACGAGTTGATCCGGATGTCCGACACGTTCAAGGAAGTTCTTCTGCCGAACGGGGACATCGTCAGCGCGGCCGGCAATTCCTCGATGTTTGCGGCCATGCTGCGGTCGATCTCGCGCGACGGGCCGCTGGCGACCGAGGTCGCGCTGATCGGCGTCGTGATCCTGGTCGTGCTCCTGTTCCGCAACGTGCGGAGCAGCGTGCTGGTGCTGGCCTCGCTCCTGACGGGAATGCTCTGGATGGCGGGCGCGGCGGCCGCCATCAGGTTGAAACTGAATTTTCTCAATTTCGTTGCTCTGCCGATCACGTTGGGGATCGGCGTCGACTACGCCGTCAACATCGTCGCCCGGCTGGGGATCGAGCCGGCGGCCAATCGAGCGCGCGCGCTGGCCGAAACGGGAAGCGCGGTGGCGCTCTGCTCGCTGACCACCATCATCGGGTACAGCTCGCTTTTCATGGCCTCCAACGGAGCGCTTCGTTCATTTGGTAAGCTGGCCGACCTCGGCGAGGTCGGTTGCTTGCTGGCCGCGTTACTGTTCGTTCCCTCGATGGTGGTGGCGACCAGACGCAAAGCCCGTCAGGTAACGAACGGCTCGTCCAGTTCCTAACGGTCGAGCATACCGGATGTGCCGAAGAATCAGTCGAAGTCGGCACCTAATGACCGCATCAGCTACGGTGTCGATGTTGCATCTGGTGACTGTGATCCAAATGGTTAATTCAACGGAAGGACGACGACGTTGCGAAGACGGCTGTTGCTCGTAGGGCGCTTTGGTCAATTGACCGTCGTGGCTTACCTGAAATTGCTGCGCGTCGTGATCGCGGAGCGGCTGTGGGCCATCCCGGCCCGTGTGCCTACCGTCACGGCCGCCATCGACGACTTCCCACCGCAGGAGATCTCACCGTGAGCCCTCACTTGTCGCCCGGGCAGCTGGATGTCTTGTTTCTGGCGGGTTTTGCCGCCTTCTTCGTCATCCCGTTTCTGATTTATACGGGGCGGGTGCTGCTCGGCATCTCGGCGCTTCCGCCCCATCGGCCGCGCGGCGCCGGGCGGCGGCTGGCGGTCCCGTTGCTGATCGGTTACTTCTACTGGCTCACCAAGCCGATGTGCCGGCTGGCCGTGCGGAGCGGGCAGTCGGCCAGCTTCTTCACGACGTTGGGTCTGGTCGGCGCGTTCCTGACCGCGATCGCCATCGCCACCGGTCACTTCGGGCTCGGCGCGGTCCTGCTGATCGCCACCGGTGCTCTGGACGTCATGGACGGCGAGGTGGCGCGCGCCCTCCACTTGTCGAGCCCCCGGGGCGCGTTCTTCGATTCGACCATCGATCGGGTCTCCGACGGGCTGATGTTCGGCGGCTGCGTCGTCTACTACGCGGGGACGGTCGTGATGTACGCCGCGTTGGTGGCGCTCGTCATGTCGTTCGTCATCAGCTATTCGCGGTCGCGGGCCGAGACGCTGGGGCTGGCGGGGGCGGAGGGGCTCATGCAGCGCGGGGACCGCATCGCCATGCTGGCGATTGCGCTCGCCTTCTCGCCGCTGCCGGCGCATCGGATGGAGGGGTTCGTGGCCCATCCGCTCTACGTCGTGACCGCCGTGGCGCTGTTCCTCATGGCGCTGCTCAACACCGGGACCGCCATCGCGCGGATCGCCTGGACGATGGAGCGCCTCCCGGGGCCGGAGACATCGCCCGCGCGGGCGCGCGCCGGTGAGCCGGTCCGGCGGGTGCCGGCTCCCCCCCCGGCGGCGGCGCTGCGCGGTCAGCCACACCAGGCGGGTTGACGCGCGCTAATCAGGCGATGGCCAGCCCCAGCTCGCGCCGGACGGCGAAGTAGTCGTCGCTGACGGAGAAGGCCACCAGATCGGCCATCCGGCGATGGGCGGGGATGGTCGAGAGCGGGATCGGCTCGCTGGAGATCACGCGGAAGGCCGCCGCCAGCTCGCCCGTCAGCGCCAGCGCCAGGCGCGCGGCCGACAGATCGGTGGCGCCGATCCACTTCTCGACGTCGATCGGCTCGCCGTCGTCGGCGAAGCGGTGGCCGGCGTCGACCAGCCGGGCCAGCGCGGCGGGCGCCATCGTCTTGGCGAGGTGGGCCTTGAGCTGGCCGGCCTCTCCCTCGAGCGGCGTCCCGCCGTCGTGCGCGCCGAAGGTCCGCAGCACCCCCAGCACGCCCTGCAGGATGGCCGGCGTGCGGAGCGCGATCTTGGGGAAGCGCTCGGGGCGCAGGAAGGCGAAGTGCGGCGCCAGGTCGAAGACCAGGTCGAAGCTGTTGCGCCGCATGGTCGGCGGACCGAGCAGCAGCGTGGCGCGCGGGCCGCTCCGCTGGCGGACGTTGACCAGCGTCGTCTGGCCCGATTCCCCCTCCATCCGGTAGACGTCGGGGAGGGGGAGGGCCAGCGTCGCCGCCAGCTGCACGAGCGTGCGCGCCCAG
This sequence comes from Polyangia bacterium, assembly GCA_035607055.1. GTDB lineage: Bacteria > Myxococcota_A > Polyangia > Fen-1088 > Fen-1088 > JADGRB01. Next base: position 7,721 of record DATNDC010000114.1, on the reverse strand, counting down.
AGGCTCTCGTCACGCGCCAGATCGACCTGCGTGCGCTTGCGCAGCCCGACGTGCGTCGGGTCGTAGGCGGCCGTGGCGGCCAGAAACGGCGAGGCGACGGCGAACAGGTCGTCGACCCGCCGGTCCTCGTCGGGGTGGCGGACGCGGCCCCAGGTGTCGTCCGTGAAAGGATGCTGCGCGGCCCGCACGCGGGGCGGGCGGTGCTTCTGGAACAGCTCGTCGAGCGCGGGGGTGTTCTTCTTGAGGTACCAGAGCGTGGCGGCCACGCACCAGCGCTTGTCGGTCTCGCCCGTCTCGCCGTAGAGCTTGGCCAGCGCGAGGAACGAGTCGGTGCGGTGGGGATCGCGGGCGATGAGGCGCTGGTGGGCGGCGATGGCGCGCTCGCGCGCGTCGGGCCCCACCAGCTGGTACACGTGGGCCAGCGTCTCCTGCTTGGCCTGATCCCCCGGATCGAGGGCCACCGCCTCTTCGAAGGCGGTCATCGCCAGCTTGCGGTCGCGCAGCTGGCGCAGCGCCACGTTCCCCGTCCGCGTCCAGAGCCGCAGCCGCAGCGCGGATGGCGCGTCCGGCGGCAGCCGCTCGAGCATCGTGCGGTGAGCCGCGACGAGGCCCGCCCAGTCCATCGCGTCCTCGCGCAGGCGCGCGAGCTCGTCGAACGCCTCGACGGCGCTGGGATCGTCGTCGAGCGAGCGCTCGAGGAGCTCGGCCGCCTCCATGGGGCGGTTCAACTTGTCGATGAGGAGGCGCGCCGCCTCGCGCCGCAGGCGGGCACGCGCCGGCGGCTCGGTCTCCACCTTGCCGAGCGCGGTGAGCATCTCGACGGCCGGTTCGATCCGGCCGTCCGCCCGGTAGATCGCCAGCAGCTTCTCGATCGCCGTCCGCCGCTCGGGCGCGGCCTCGAAGGCCCGTTTGAAGGCCGCCTCCGCCCGCGCGCCGTCGCCCAGCTTCGCCGCCGCGGCGTCGCCGATCTCTTCGTAGACGGCGGCTCGCTCCTCGGCGGGCGCGAGCCCGGCCAGGGCTTCACGCTCCTCGATCCAGCCGGCCCAATCCTCCCCGCCTGGGCCGGGGGCGGCGAGCAGCGCCGAGAGCGCCTCGATCGCCGCGCGGGGGCTCTCGGCCAGAGCCTTGGCCTCGCGCGCGGCGGCGATCGCCCCCTGCCGATCGCCGAGCTCGCTCTTGCTGCGGCCTACGCGCAGGAAGATGTCGGGCACCTCGGCCGAGGGGAGCGCCGACCGGTGTCGGGCCAGCAGCGCCTCGTAGAGCGCGACCGCCTCGGCCCACTCTCCGCGCCCGTAACGGAAGTCGGCGAAGCTGCGCAGCATCGGCAACAGCGCGGGGCGCCGGCGGTGCGCGCTCTCCAGGCAGGCGAGCGCCTTGTCCGGCTTCCCCAGCGCCAGCGCGGCGCGGCCGAGCTGCGTCTCCAGCGCGGCCAGGCGATCGTCATCGGCCGGGCCGGTCGCCTTGTGGGCGCTCTCGATCTCGCGATCGAGCAGCGCCTCGACCTCGGCCCACTGCTCGCGGCGCGCGTAGACGTCGACCAGGCGCTCGTTGGCGTCGCGGTGGCCGGGATCGGCGGCCAGCGCCCGCACCAGGAGATCGGCGGCGCGGTCCTCATCCTTGAGGTGCTCGAGGAGGACGACGCCGGCGCGGGTGAGGAGCGCCGACTGCTCGCTGCGATCGGGCTCCTGCGCGGCGGCGCGCTGGTAGAGCGCCACCGCCTGTTCGTGGGCGCCGCTCTCCTCGCGGACGCGCCCGAGGATGGCCAGCGCGCGCGGGTGCTCGGGGGCCAGCGCGGCGACCTGCTCCAGCGCCGCCTCGGCGGCCGGACCGTCGTGCAGATGCTCGACGTAGACGCGCGCCGCCTCCACCAGCACCTCGGCCCGCACGTCCGTCTCCGTCGCCGCCTCGGCCCAGTCGAGCAGCGCCTGGGCGCCGAGCGACCAGCGCCCGAGGCGCTCGCCGAGGCGCGCGATCGCCTCGTGGATCTCCGCCCGCCGATCGCCGCCGCGCTTGGCCGCGTCGAAGGTGTCGAGCGCCTTCTCGGGATCCTGGAGCTCGGTCTCGTAGATCCGCGCCAGCGAGACGAGGAGGTCGCGCCGGGCGTCGGCCGTCTCGGTCACCTCCAACCGGCGGGTCAGGGCCTCGGCCAGCGAGGCGAACCGGCCGGTCGCTCGACAGAGCCGGGTGAGCGCCTCGAAGGCCTCGCCGTCGCGCGGATCGAGGCGCAGGATCTCGTCCAGCGCCCGGGCCGCCCGCTCGTCGCCGTCGGTGAGCGCCTCGGCCTCCGCCGCCAGCCGCCGCAAGGTGGCGATCCGTTCGTGCTGGGTGGTCGCCCCCTCGGCGGTGCGGGCCAGGGTGGCGAGATAGTCCTCGTGGCGTCCGGCGCGCCGGTAGATCTGCTCGAGCTTGAGGAGGGCGGCCCGGTCCCCGTCGGCGGCCAGCGCCTCCAGTTGCTCCGCCGCCTGCCCGAGGGCGTCGAGGTGCTCGACCAGGAGGTCGGCCCGCCGGTGGCGCAGCGCGGTCGCCTCGGCGGCCGGCGCGCGATCGGCGCGCCGCTCGAGCAGCGCGGCCAGATCGCCCCAGCGCTTCTCGCGCGCGTAGAGGCGCTCCAGCGCCGCCGCCGCCCGCTCGTGCTCGGGGGCGATGGCCAGCACGGCCTCGTAGGCCGCGGCGGCGTCGATCGGGTCGATCAAACCATGATGCGCCGGCCCCTCCAGGATTTCGGCCGCCTCCAGCAGCCCGGCGATCGCCTGGGCCGGCTCGTCGGTCTCGGCCGCGGCGGCCTTGAGCGCGCTCACCAGCTCGCTCCAGCGCCCGAGCGCGCGCAGGAGCTCGACCTGCTCGGCGCGCGCTTCGCGGTGGCCGGGCGTCGCCAGCAGCGCCTCTCCCAGCGAGGCGAGCGCGTCGTCGGGTCGGTTGAGCTCCTCGCGCTCGACGCGCGCGATCTCGCGCCAGATGCGGGTGGCGGCCGGGCTGGCGCCGGCCATCTCGGCCACCCAGCGCGCCTCGCCGGCCAGCGCGCCCCAGGCGCCGCCCGCGCGCGCGTCGGCGCGCAGCCGCTCCCAGAGATCGTCGTCGGTGGGGAGCAACCGCAGCATGACCACTTCCGCCTTGAGGGCGCGCTCGGGCGCGTCGAGCCGGTCGCGAAACAGGCGCGCCACCTCGCCCAGCGCCGCGATCTGCTGGCGCGGCTCCTCTTGCAGATCGAGCCGCCGCAGGAGGAGCTCGACCAGCCGGTCCCAGCGCTCTTCGTCGCGCAGGGCCGCCTCGGCGCGGGCGAGGACCTGGCGCGGCTCGGGGTCGGCGGGGTCCTTGGCCCAGCGCTCGAGCCAGAGGGCGAGATCGACGTCGCAGTCGGAGCTAGGGAGGTCGGCCCCGATCGAGCCGGCGATCTTGGCCAGGCGGGCCATCGCCTCGGTCGTCCCCTCGGGGCAGGAGAGGATGGTGAGCCCGGTGCGCAGCTCCCAGACCTGCGCCTCGCGATCGGGATCGCTCTCGGCGGAGAGGTCGAGGAACAGGTAGTGCGGTCCGCCGGGCGCGGGCGTGGCCGCCAGCCAGGACGCGAGCCAGCCGAGATCGGGATCGCTGGGGCGGAAGCCGATCAGGACCAGCGTTCGCCGCCGGCGCAGCTGGTCGAGCCAGGCCATTCCCGCCGACGGCAGGAGGCGCTTGCGCGCGTCCGCGGCGCCGACGCAGAGGCTCTTCGGCAGCGTGCGCCGCCCGCAGAGGTGAATGAGCGGCGTGTCGGGGCCGGTGAACCGCGCCCGCGCCGAGGCGTCGATCCCCACCAGGACGCGCAGCGGATCGCGCCGCCCCGGCGCGGCGCCGAGCGCGCGCGCCCACTGGTCGTCGAACGCGGTGGTCACCACCGCGCGCCAGGGGAAGTTGGCCGCCTGTCCGACGCTGTCGGGCAGCGGCGCGCCGTCGGGGAATGCCTGCTCGAGCGCCTCCTCGACCTGTGCGGGCGGGAGCAGATCGCGGATCAGCGTCAGCGCGTCGCCCAGGCGCCCGCCCGTGATGAGCTCGGCGAGCTGCGCGCGCACGTCGGAGAACACCGGCCGCTCGGCCAGCGATTCGACGAAGGTTTTCCAATCTGGCGCGCCCGCCAGCTCGCTGCAGCCTAGACCTGCGACGAGGACGACCTGACGCGCCTTCAGCCTGTCGACCAGGGAGTCGGGAATCTCGACCATCGGTTCCACCTCGGCCGGATTTCCCTCGGTCATAGCGCGATTTCCGTCGCCGGCCTAGTGTGTTGCGCAACAGGTCGCCGGCGTGCCTGGAAATCGCGGACCAGGTCCGGAGCTCGACCGCCATCCTGACGAGCGCGCGGCTACCGATCGCTGCTCTCGGCCGAGGTCTTTCGCACGAGCGCCAGCATCCGGCGCGCCTCCGCGTCGCGGGCGTCGAGCCGCACGGCGGTCTCCAGCTCCGCGCCGGCGCCCGTGTAATTGCGCATGCTGATGAGCAGCGTCCCGAGCAAGACGTGCGCCGGCGCGCCCGCGCCGGCCGCGGCCGCCTGGCGAGCCAGCGTGTACGCGGCGGCGGTGTTGCCGCGCTCCCACAGGTCGTTGGCCCGGGCCAGCAGCGCGTCGGCCTCCGTGTTGCGAGGCGCGTGCTCGACCGCCTCGGCGGTCCGCCCCGCGACGCGGCGGGGAGGCTCCGGACGGGGCGGGAGGCCGCGCGCCGGACTGGTCGCCGGAGCTGGCTCGGCAGCCAGGGTGCGCGTGGGCGCCGGGACGGGCGGCGAGGGAGCCAGCGCCGGCGCGACGGCGATCGGCGCGGGCGTCGGCGCGACGGCGTAGAGCGGCTCTGCCGAGGCGCGCGCGCGGGCCGCCCGCCCATGCGTCCGCAAGAGGCCGATCCCCGACGTCGCGACGATCGCCGCGGCGGTCGCGGCGACCCAGGGTCCGAAGTGCCGCTCGCGCTTGGCGGCCACTGGCGCGACCATCGCCACCGTGGCCGCCGCCGGCGTCTGTCGCGCCAGGGCGGCCGCGGACGCCGACGCCCGCGGAAGCCCCTCTCCCTCGAGGAATCGTCTCGCCTCGGCGACGTCGTCGGCCACGCGCCGGCGCTGGAGACCGACGTCGAAGCAGAGCCCCAGCAGGTCGGCGAGCTCGCGCCGCGGATCGGCGCCGGCGGGGACGAAGCCGGCCAGCGCCGCCCCCAGCTCGTCGCCCGACGGAAACCGATCCTCCGCCGACGGGGCGGTCGCGCGCTCGACGATCTGCGCCAGCAGCGGCGCCACGTCGGAGTTGAGCTGGCGCGGATCGGCGAGCGCCGGGTCCGGCGTCTCCTCCGCCCGCCGCCCGGTCAGCATCTCCCACAGCACGACACCGAGCGCGAAGAGGTCGGCGCGGCAATCGATCTCGCCGCCGTCCCAGGCCTCGGGCGGGACGTAGCTGTGCCGCCCGACGACGATCCCCAGGTGGGTCGCCGCCTCGTCGGCCGCCGAGCGCGCGATCCCGAAGTCGACCAGCTTCACCTCGCCGTCGAACGACAAGAGGATGTTCTCCGGCGTCACGTCCCGGTGGGCGATCCCGCGCCGCCCGAAACCGTGCGCGTAAGCGAGCGCGCGCGCCACCTCGCGCGCCACGTGAACCGCCACCCCGACCGGCAGCGGCCGCACCCCGAGCTGCCGCATCAGCGTGGCCAGGCTCGCCCCCTCGACCAGCTCCTGCGCCAGGCAGAGCACGCCCTCGATCTTCTCGACCCGCAGCGTGCGCACGATGTTCTCGTGCTCGAGCCGCGCCGCGCTCTCCAGCTCGCGCCGGAGGCGCTCCTCGCGCTCCCCGTCGTCGACCGCGCCCGGGAGCCGCTTGAGCACGCAAGCGCCGGGATCCTTGCCGTCGGTCCGCAACGCCAGGTCGGCGCGCCTCAGCCCGCCCGCATCCGAGGCACGAACGATCAAGTACGGGCCGAACGGGGTGGGTGCGCCGATCTCGGTCATTGCTGGGCGCCACAGGAGGCGTTGGCGTCAGTGGGGCCCAGCCCGCACGACGTGACGTTGCAGCCGGCGATGTTCACCCCGCCGCCATTACCGTAGACCAACACGCCCGTCGAGGATGCAACGGGCGTCGAACAGCTGAGGCCCGCGTTCTGGTTGGCGGCGATGCTGTCCAGGCGCAGGATCGAGGCTCCTCCGTCGGGCGTGGAGTTGACCAAGATTCCGGCCCAATTGATGTTGCCCTTGAACGTGGCCGCGTTGTTCGTCGTGACAGTCGTGTTCTCGATGTCGAACGCCGCGCCATCGATGAAGATGCCGCCGGTGCAGTTCTCGACGGTCACGTGATCCAGGTTCAGCGTGCCGCCGGTGGCGCTGATCCCGTTCGACGAGGACTGCGAGATGGTCAGGGACCGAATCGAGACGGTGCCGCTCGTCAGGGCGAAGGCCGGCGGCCCCTGACTGCCGATCGTTGCTCCGTTCTGACCCACGATCGTGAGCTGTCCAGGCGAGGCCTCGTTCGCGTAGGTGGCGCCGCCGATGATAGTGTTGCCGCCGGTCCCGTCGACGACGACGAGATCTCGGTTCTGGGTCACGACCGAGAGCGCGGGGACCATCGAACAGAAAGGATGCGTCTTGGTTCCGCCGCTGGAACCTCCGTCGGGCAGGTCATTGCAGGCCGCGCTCTTCTGGACGTAGATCGTCTCCGAATCGGTGGCGCAGTGGCCGTCGGTCGCCAGGCAGACCGAAGGTCCGACCCCGGCGCAGTCAGAGTCCGCCGTACACGGCGCGCAGGTATTCGACACGCAGATCGGCTTCGTCTTGAGGTGGCAGTCGCCGTTCCAGACGCACTCGACACACGTCCCCGGTGTCGCTCCGCCGTCCGGCCGGCCGGCGTCGGTCGGGACGCAGGCGTTCGTGCCCGCGTCCAGGGCCTGGCAGGCCGTGCTGTTGCCGCACGGCTGGCAGGTGCTGGCCTCGCGGTCGCAGATCGGTTTCGCCCCGGTGCACTCGCCGCACGAGAACGGCATGCCGCCCGTGCCTTGGGCGCCTCCGGCCCCGCCGGCGCCGCCCTGCCCGCCCGCGCCTCCAGCGGCGGGCACGCACACCTTGGTCTCCATGTTGCAATTTTGGCTGGCGCAATCGCTGTTCACATCGCAGCGGTTGTTGAGGAGCTTGGTGCACCCGATCGTCGCCGCCGCGACCGCGGCCAGGAGGGCTGCCGCCTGCCGGCGGCTCACAGTCGACCTCCGAGCGTCAGCCCGAAGGGCTGAATCCCGAGCGCGACGCCGGGATGATCCTCGCTGCCGTGAAGGAGGTAGAGGATGCCTCCGGCAATCGCCGCCGCCGAGATGCCGGCGGTCACGATGGCGGGCGCCAACGTCGTTCGTTGCCGGGCGTCGATCGGATAGCCTGAAGCGGGCTGGTTCGCGGGATCGGTCGTGTCGCCGTTGATGGCGAACAGGAGGCCGCTCGCGGCGCCCGCTGCGACGCCGGCGCCGATCAACGTCCAGCCCAGCCATCGGTGCTGCCTCTTCACCTCGGGAGCGGGGGCGGGGGTGGTCACCAGCGGAACCGCAGGGGCGGCCGCCGCGGCCGCCGAGGGCGGCATGGCCGTGGCCGACAGGTTGGCGTGCAGGGTGGGGACCCGGTCGAGCAGGGGGTCGGCGGCGGTGGCGACGCTCTCGACCATCTGGGAGGCCGCGCAGATGTTGCACTCGGCGACGGCGTTGTCCTCGCGGTCGCTGGCGACGTTCCAGATGCGCAGCTCGACGTGGTA
>DATNDC010000105.1:0-16805 GCA_035607055.1 Polyangia bacterium | reverse complement strand
GGCGCCCCGCTGCCGTTGAACTCGTCGGACCAGACCAGGTTCCAGGTGCCGCCCGCGGTGGTGATCTGCTGGGGCGGGCCGCCGGCGGCGCCAGCGGAGCCGCCCGTCGCGGCTACGCCGCCGGCGCCGCCCTTGGCGCTGGTGCCGCCGGCGCCACTCGTCGCGGCCGTGCCGCCCGCGCCACTCTTCACGCCGCCGGCGCCGCCGGTTGCCGGCGTGCCGCCGTTGCCTCCGCTTGCGGGCGCGCCACCCGTGCCTCCGGCGCCACCTTGGGCGCCGTTCCCCGCGGAGCCGCCCGTCGCAGTCCCGCCCGCGGCGCCGCCCGTCGCGCTGGCGCCGCCCGTCGCGGTCGTACCGCCCGTCGCAGGGGTGCCTCCTTCGCCCGACGGGGGGAGGTCACAGCACTTCGAGCCGCCGTCGCAGCCCGTGGGAGCGACGGCCGCCAGCGTCATGACGGCCAGCGACGAGACGAGGACGCGGGGGACGCGCATCAGATCCTCCTCGGTGGGGAAGCTCGGAGTCTGTGCCGCCCGCCGCGGACCTGTCAACCGGTGTGGTCTTAGCGGGGAGGGAACGCAAGGAGGATCAGAAACCGTTTGCGCTCGGCATCTCCAGATTTCGTCAGCCGAGCGACGGCACTCCGCCCAGTTCGACCGCCAGCAGCGCGTCCGCGGTTTTGACTCGACTCATTGGATCATAGTCGGCGCTGTGCCGCTTCTCTTGCAGTTCGATGACAGCGGTCGCGAGCGCCTGGATCTCGGGACCGAACCCTCCGGCCGGCGCGTATGGTTTGAGCTTCTTGGGAAGGTCGGGCTTCTTGACGTCACTGCAGAGGTCCAGTAGCCGACGATGATCCAAGGTTCGGTACGCGAGCCCGTATTCGAGCGTATTTCGCTTCGTCTTACCGATCAGCTCGTCGCCGACAGCCGTCAACAACGCGTGAAAGAGCCCATAGTAGGCGGCGGAAATGGCTCTTCTGAGGTCCACCTGTCGGGGCGGACCGGCCGGCGGCGGAACGATGAGCCGTTCTGCTTGCTCGAACAGATGCTCAGGATTGAGTACTGCCAACGTCGTCCGCCTCGATGACTTCCCCCGCCTCCTCGTATTCCACGATCGAGAGGCGCTCCTCTCCATGTTTGGCCAGCTGGCTCTGAATGGCGACCAGCGTGTCGAGCACGTCGTCACCGTTGAGCTTCTCCGCCGCCTTCGCTTTGAGCTTGATCGTGATGCGCACGGCGTCGCGGCCTTGAGAGTCCACGGTGTCGTGGCTGATGACGTCGTCGATTGCTTCCGGGGACAGGTGCTGAATCGCGACTGCCTTCGCAATCTCGTCGATTTTCGCGGAGTTCAACACTGCTCTCGTATATCCGACCTGCTGGAGGTCGGGCGAATCGGGTCGATACGGGGTCGTCCGGGTCAGGCGCCCGGGTAGCGGCCGACCTCGACGTAGCGGCGCGCCGTCGCGTCCCAGGCGAACTGGGCGGCGCCCCCGACGCGGTCCTTCTGGACGTCGATGACGACGTACTCGACGGGGTACGACGGCTCGCCGTCCATCACGGCGGCGGCCTGGTCGGTGTCGCTGAAGTAGGCGCCCACGTCGACGTGCGAGTGGTAGATGATCTTGGCCGGCGCGTCGGTGCGCAGGCTCTTGCCGAGCTTGAAGAGGTCCCCGGCGCCCAGGTTGTAGGCGGTGCGGGCGTCGCGCGTGTGCGTCGCCGGATCCTGGGCGTGCAGGTCGTTCTGCGTGTTGAGGCAGGCGAGGGCGCGGTCGGCGACCGGCGCGCCTTTCGGGCCGAAGACGATCCCGCAGCACTCGTTCGGGTAGTCGCGGCGGGCGTGCGCGTACATGGCCGCCAGCGCTTCGGCAGAGGCGGTGGGGTGCGGCGGGGCGGGGGTGGTCATGGGGCGGAGGCCTTCGTCTTGGGGACCACCGGCGCCTCGAAGTAGCGCTCGGCGCGGTCGGGGAACAGCGTCACCACCACGCCGGTCTTGCCGGCGGCGACGAGGCGCTTGGCGATGCGCAGCCCGCCGGCCAGCGAGGCGCCCGAGGAGTGCCCGACCAGCAGGCCCTCTTCCCGGGCCAGCCGTTCGGAGACGTCCCACGCCTCGTCGGTGGGCATGGGGATGACGCCGTTCAATTCGTCGGGGTGATAGATGGCGGGGACGAGCGAGCTCTCCATGTGCTTGAGCCCCTCGAGGCCGTGGAGCGCGTCGTCCGGCTCCACCGCCCAGACCTCGATGTCGCGCCGGTACTCCTTGAGGCGCCGCCCCGTCCCCATCACGGTGCCGGTGGTGCCGATGCCGGTGACGAAGTGGGTGACGCGCCCTTCGGTCTGCTCCCAGATCTCGCGCCCGGTGGTGTTGTAGTGGCCGAGCGGGTTGGACTGGTTCGAGTACTGATCGGGGTAGAAGTAGCGGCCCGGGTTCTCCTCGACCATCTGGCGGCAGAGGCGAATCGCGCCGTCGGAGCCCTCCATCGGGTCGGAGAAGACCAGCGTGGTGCCGAACGCCTCGGTGATCTTGCGCCGCGCCCAGGAGACGTTGCCGGGCATCACCAGCGTCACCGGGTAGCCGAGCGCGCCCCCGATGAGCGCGTAGGCGACGCCGGTGTTGCCGCTCGTCGAGTCGATGATCGTCTGCCCGGGCTTGAGCGCGCCGGTGCGGAGGGCGTCGCGGATCATCTGGTAGGCGGCGCGGTCCTTGACCGAGCCGCCCGGGTTCAGGAACTCGCACTTGGCCCACAGCTCGACGCCCGGTGTCTCGCGCTCGAACTTGTGCAGCCGCACGATCGGCGTGTCGCCGATGAGGTCGGTCACCCGCTCGGCCACGCGCAGCCGCGCGCGCTTGATGACGTCGAGAGGCTCGCTCACCCGACGCCGAGCTCCTGCACGACCGGCGCGCCGCCGTCGAGCGGCAGCCGCAGGTGGCGCACCCGTCCTTCTTTCATCGGGGACCCTGGGCGGGTCCCCGACCCCCCCCGCGACGGACTGCGCTCGGCAGAGCCGAGCTCCGTCCACGCGTCCCCGTCGATGCCGGTCAGCCGGACCAGCGCCTCGGCGGCGGCCAGCGTGCCGGCCACGACGTCGGCGGCGCCAGGGGCCGAGGGGGCGGCGGGCTGCGGGGGGACCTCCAGGGAGGCGTCGGGCGACGGCGCGCGGCGCGGAAACGAGAGCAGATCGACCCGGGCGGGCGTGGCGCGCGCGACGACGACCGGCCGGCCCAGCCGCTGGGCGGCGCCCAACATCGCGTCGTCGTCGAAGCCGACGCGCACGGCCAGGTCGACCTGCTCGAGCGCCGCCAGCCAGGCGCCCCCGTCGGCGGGCGCAGCCTCGCGCGCGCTCACCTGGCCGATGCCGGCCGCGCGCAGGTAGGTCGCCGCGGTCTCGGCGGCAAGGCCGGCGCCGACGACGAGCACGCGCGCGGCGCAGATTCGCGCCTGCCCCTGGGGGCCGACTTCAGGAAGCGCGAGCTGTCGCGAGAAGCGCTGGACCTCGGCGAGGTTCATCCACCCGCGTTCATCCACCTGCGATGGCGGGAACGATCGAGATCTCGTCGCTGTCCTTGACGGACGTCTCGAGGTTCTTGAGGAAGCGGATGTCCTCGTCGTTCGCGAAGATGTTGACGAAGCGGCGCACCTGGCCGCTCTCGTCGCAGATCCGTTCCTTGATCCCGGGGAACTGCGATTCGAGGCTGGCGATCAGCGCGCCGATGGTGTTGCCGGTCGCGGTGACCTCTTCCTTCCCCTGCGTCAGCTTGCGAAGCGGCGTCGGTATGCGGATGGTGGCCATGTCGTGTCGTCTCCTTTAGCTCCAGGTCGCTTGCAGCTCGTCGAAGTCGCCGAGACGCGGGCCGATCAGCGCCGGCTCGGGCAGCCGGCCGACCAGCGGGTCCTGCGTCTTCATCCCGTTGCCGGTGATGCAGATGACCACCGGGCCGTCGTCTCTCCCTATTTGGCCGCCCGCGATCAGCTTGAGCGCGGCGCCCAGCGTGACGCCGCCGGCCGTCTCCGTGAAGATCCCCTCGGTCTCGGCGAGCAGCCGCATGGCGCCGACGATCTCCTCGTCGTTCGGCTTGGCGGCCCAGCCGCCCGAGCCGATGATCGTCTGGCGGGCGTAGAAGCCGTCGGCCGGGTTGCCGATGGCCAGCGACTTGGCGATGCCGGTGGGCTTCTTGACCGGCTTCACGAAGTCGCGGTTCTCCAGCACCATGTCGATGATCGGCGCGCACCCGTCGCCCTGCGCGCCGTGGATGCGCGGCTTGCGCGCCGGCGCCGGGCAGAGGCCCAGCTTCTCGAATTCGCCGAACGCCTTGCCGACCTTGGTCACCAGCGAGCCGCCCGCCATCGGCACGACCACGTGCGCCGGCAGCCGCCAGCCGAGCTGCTCGGCGATCTCGTAGGCGTAGCTCTTCGACCCCTCGGCGTAGAACGGGCGAAGGTTGACGTTGACGAACCCCCAGCCGTACTTGCCGGCGATCTCCGAGCAGAGCCGGTTGACGTCGTCGTAGGTCCCTTTGACGCCGACCACGCGCGCGCCGTAGATGCTGGTGCCGATGACCTTGGCCGCCTCGAGATCGTAGGGGATCAGGATGACCGCCGGCAGCCCGGCGGCGGCGGCCTGGGCGGCGGTGGCGTTGGCCAGGTTCCCCGTCGAGGCGCAGGCGATCGTGCCGATGCCGAACTCGATCGCCTTCGAGACGGCGACCGAGACGACGCGGTCCTTGAACGACAGCGTGGGGAAGCTGACGGCGTCGTTCTTGACCCACACTTCCTTCAAGCCCAGCCGCCTGGCTAGACGATCGGCGCGCACGAGCGGCGTCATCCCGCTGGCCTGCCCGACCGCCGGCGGCCCGTCGAGCGGCAGGAGCTCGGCGTAGCGCCACATCGACTTGGGCCGTGATTCGATGGCGGCGCGGGTCAGCACCTTGCCGATGCGCGCGTAGTCGTAGGCGACCTCCAGCGGGCCGAAGCAGTTCTCGCAAACATGCACAGGCGCCTTGTCGTAGGTCGTGCCGCACTCACGGCAGGAGAGTCCCTGGACGTAGCTCTGCTGGTTCACGGCGGGGGCGGTGCTCATGGTGTTACGCAATCAGCGGCCGGGTAGTCCGCGGCCGACAGCGCGCGGATGCGCGCCTCCGGGCCGCAGACGGCGCACAGCGGGTTGGGGTTGTACCGGACGGTCCGGACCGACATGGAACGGGAATCATACTGGACCAAACGCCCAACGAAAGCGGGAGTTTCGCCTTTGGCCAGGCGGGCCGCCTCGGCGCCCAGCAGGGCCCCGATGACGCCGGGCACCGGACCCAGGACCCCCGCCTCGGCGCAGGAGGGCCCCACCCCGGCGGGGGGCGGCTCCTCGAACAGGCAGCGGTAGCAGGGGCGCCCGCCGGCCGGCACGGTCACGAGCTGGCCCCCGAGACCCACGGCCGCGCCGTGGACCAGCGGCTTCCTGGCCAGGACGGCCGCGTCGTTGGCCAGAAACTTGGCCGCGAAGTTGTCGGTGCCGTCGACGATGACGTCGTACGCAGCGACGAGCTCCCGCGCGTTATCGACCTCGAACCGGACGGTGTGGGCCGTCACCACCACCGCCGGGAAACGGCGGGCGAGGGCGCGCGCGAACGCCTCGGCCTTGAGCTCTCCGACGTCGGCGTCGGCGAACAGCACCTGCCGGTGAAGATTGGTGGCATCGACCCGGTCGTCGTCGACGACGCCGAGCCGGGTCACGCCCGCCGCCGCCAGCGCCAGCGCGGCCGGGCAGCCGAGGCCGCCCGCGCCCACGATGAGGACGCTGCCCGCGCTCGTTCGCGCGGAGGTCATTCGAAGGACGCGTCCGACGAAAAGTAGCGCTCGCCGGTGTCGCAGAGGATGGTGACCACCGTCTTGCCGGGGCCGAGCTCGCGCGCGACGTCGAGCGCGATCTTCACCGAGGCGCCCGCCGAGATGCCGACCAGCAGCCCCTCGCGCCGCGCCAGCGCCAGCTTGGTTCGCTGCGCGTCGCCCTCGGAGATCTTGCGCACCTCGGACAGCACGCTGCGGTCGAGGATGGCCGGCACGAAACCGGCGCCGATGCCGTCGATGCGGTGCTCGCCGGGCGGACCGCCCGAGAGGACGGCGCTCTTCTCCGGCTCGACGGCCACGATGCGCACGTCGGGGCGGAGCTCGCGCAGCACGCGTCCCACGCCGGTGATGGTGCCGCCGGTGCCGACGCCGTGGATGAAGGCGTCGGGGCTGCGGTTCCCGAGCTGGGCGACGATCTCGGGGCCTGTCGTCCGGGTGTGGGCGGCGACGTTGGCGGGGTTGTTGAACTGCTGCGGCATGAAGGCGTGCGGGTAATCGCGGGCGAGCTCCTGCGCGCGCTCGACCGCCCCGCGCATGACCGCCGCCGCCGGCGTGAGGTGCAGCTCGGCGCCGTAGGCCTTGAGCAGCGCGCGCCGCTCGAGCGACATGTTGTCCGGCATGGTGAGGATGAGGCGGTAGCGCTTGGCCGCCGAGACCAGCGCCAGCCCGACGCCCGTGTTGCCCGAGGTCGGCTCGATGATCACCGACTCGCCCGGCTCGAGCTTCCCCTCGCGTTCGGCCGCCTCGATCATGGAGAGCGCGACGCGGTCCTTGAGGGAACCGCCCGGGTTGAACTGCTCGCACTTGCAGAAAACATCGGCCATCGACGCGTCGACGAGGTGGCGCAGCCGCACCAGCGGCGTGCCGCCGATGAGGTCGAGCATGCTGTTGACGGCGTAGGCGGGCATCGCGGGCGCGGAGCTTAACACCCCACCTGCCGACCTAGGGCCGCTCGCCGATCTCGACGATCGAACAGGCCAGGATCGGCTCCAGGCCCAGCGCCTCGGCGCGGGCGACCAGCTCGTCGCTCTCGGCGCCGGGGTTGAGGAAGACCTCCTTCGGCCGCTGGGCCTTGATCGCCTCCAGCAGCGTGAGGCCGACGTCCGGCGGCACGTAGAGGGTGAAGCGCTCGATGCCGGGGGGGAGGTCGGCGATGCGCGCAACGACCGGCAGCCCCTCGATCGTCTTCTCGGTCGGGTTCACCGGGTAGACGGTCCAGCCGCGCCGCAGATAGGCCCGGACCGCTTTGTTGCCGTACTTGTGCGGCGCGCTCGAGGCCCCGACGACAGCGACGCTGGGCATGTCAGTCCGCCTTGCGGCCACAGGTGCCGCAGACGCCGTCCGGGCCGACCACGCCGACGCAGGTTCCATCGTCGCAGAGCCGCCGCGTGGGATCGAACCCGTCGCTCGTCGTCGTGACGGCGCCCTCCGCCGGCTCGACCGCCCGGAAGTCGCTGTGGACGTCGTCGTGGACGTCGGGGGCGGCATTTTCCGCACGCGCGCACACGGTGCACCGGCCGCCAGGACCGATCACGCCGACGCAGGCGCCATCGGGACAGAGCCGCCGATTGGGGTCGAAACCGCTTTCCGCCTCTACCTCTGTCTTCGTTTCTTCCATCGCGACGCGGCCGAGTATAGCGCGGTCAGCGCAAGGGCGCGGTCGAGCTCGGGGCGCGCGCCGCCTCGCGACGCTCCATTTCCTCGATCACCAGATCGATCTGGTCGCCGACCGCGCCCAGATCGACGTCCGCCTTCTTGTCGGGCGTGCGCGGGCGGAAGTTCATGTTCAGCACCGCGGTCACCGGGGCGTCGCTGCGCATGGCCCGCGGGACCTCGATCTCGAACGCGCTCTCGGTCAGGCAGCGCTCGATGTCCGGGTTGTCGAGCGTCGACGATTCGATCGTCGCCCGCTCGACCTCCCCCCGCCCGAGGTCGATCGCCAGCCGCACCTTGCCCGTCAGATCGCGCAGCGCCGCCGTGGCCGCCGTCCGGTTCAGGTAGCAAGCGCGCGCGCGCGGCATGTAGGCCAGCGACAGCACGTTGCGGATCATCATCCGGTCCATCGAGCCCCTGACCGTGTCGTCGGCCACCCGCGCGTGGAGGACCGGCTCGACCAGGACCAACAGCGAGGGGACGTTCAGCAAGCGCGGTCCGGGGTGCGCGTCGGCGATCCAGGGGTGCAGCCACTCCGGTTCCAGGTGGACGGCGGGCGGCGCGACTGCCACACGCTGCCCGCGCGCGGTCGCGGCGAGCTCGACCTTGCGGGGAGGGCGGCCCTTGAGCACGACGACACCCCCGATGGCGTCTCCCGGCGGCAGCCGCTCGGACAGCTGTCGCTCCTTCCCGTCGCTGACCAGGCGGATGGCGCCCAGATCGCCGCCCCGGCGCAGGTCCTCGAGCAGGGCGGGGACGGCGTCGCCGACCTCGTTCGCCCGCAGCTCGCGGGCCACGCCCCCCCGCGCCGCGACCAGGGCAGAGAGCGCTTCGCGCGCGCGGGCGCCGGCCGGTTCGTCGTCGACGGGGCGAATGGTGAGCGCGGCCAGCGCGAGGTCGAGCCCGGGGAGGGAGCCGAGCGCGCGGTCGAGCGCCGCGCCCGTGGCGTCGTCCCCCAGCGCGCCATCGGTCACCAGCACCAGCCAGGCGCGCGGGGCGAAGGTCGTCGCCTCGCGGCGGAGAAGCGCACCGGCGTCGCGCAGGGCCGCCGGCAGGTCGGTGCCGTTCTGCAGGCGATCGGGGACCATCTCGTTCTCGAAGCTCTCGATCGCCTCGCGGGTCGCCGGCCGACTCATCGGGAACAGACGTTTGGTGGCGCGCGCGAAGAAGAGCGCGTCGAAGCGGGTGCTGGGCGGCAGGGCCTCGATCACCGCGCGCACGAGATCCCGCTCGACCGAGAGGCCCGGCAGCCCCACGCTGCGCGAGCGGTCGACGAGGAAGAGCACGCTGCCGGGCGGCTCGATCGGCTCACCCGCGCGGTGCCTGGCGAGAAAAGCCACCGCTGTCTCGGCGGGAGAGAGCGGCGCCATCGCCAGGCGCGCCTCCAGCGGAGCCGCATCGCGCGCCGGGCGGTCGCGCGGCGTCCAGGCGACCTGCCAGCCCCCGCGCGTCGAGACGTGACCGACGGCGGTCCCGCCGCTCGGCGCGAGGTCGGTGCGGACGCCGGCGATCTCGGCGTCGGCGGCGGCCCGCAGCTTGAGCGTCACGTCGGCGGCGGGCGGCAGCCGCTCGGGCGCCGCCGGGAACCGGACCAGCAGCCGGCCGTGCGCGGCGGTCGGCAGGACCGCGAAGCGGTAGCGCACGGTGAACGGTTCGCTCCGGTGGGCCGCGCCGCGCACCAGGCGCAGGCGATGCGTGGCGTCCTCGTCGTACGGTTCGTTGGCCGCGGTGACGCCGCGGGCGGCGCTCTCCCCCCGGTAGACTTCGGCGGCGCGCGTCCCCTCGGACGCCGGCTCGACGGCACGCCAGCGCCCGCCGTCGCGAACCTCGAGCGCCACGAGCGCGCCGCCGTCCGGCAACGCGAGGTCGACAAGCGCTTCGCCCCCCGGTCCGCCCGTCGTTTCGGACGGTAGCGGCCCCACGGTCCGCGTCACCTCGACCAGCGCCAGCGGCCCGCGCGCGTCGATGGTGACCTTCTGTGTCTCCCCTGGGGCTGCCGGTGCGGCCGTGGCCTCTCCGGACAGGAGCGCGAGGACGGTGAGGGCGAACGCGGCGATCTTCATCGGCGTCCGCGGGAAAGCTTACGCGAAACCCTTGCCGGCGAGGTAGATCTCGATGCTCTGGGCGCGCGACCCTTCGGGTTTCAAGGTTCGCACCTCCGAGAAGCGCGCCGCCATCCGCTGGCGGATCGCCTCCAGGTCGGGACCCTGGAAGATCTTGGCCACGAAGGCGCCGCCCGGCGCGAGCAGCCGCTCGGCCAGCGCGAGCGCCGTCTCGACCAGCGCCGCCGAGCGCGCCTGATCGGTCGCCCGGATGCCCGTGGTGTTGGGCGCCATGTCGGAAAGGACAACGTCGAAGGCCTTCAGTTCCCCCAGGAGCTCGCCGTCGGCGACCGTCTGGATGTCGGCGCAGAGCACGCGCGCGCCCGGGATCGGCTGGGGGAGGGGGTCGCGGTCGATCCCCACCACCGCGCCGAGCGGGCCGACGACCTTGAGCGCGTACTGCATCCACGAGCCCGGGCGGCACCCGAGATCGAGCACCCGGTCGCCCGGGCGCAGAAGGCGCAGCTTGCGGTCGATCTCCTCGAGCTTGTAGACCGAGCGCGCCGCGAATCCGGCGCCGCGCGCCTTCCGGAAGAAGGCGTCGTGACGATGGCGCGGATCGCCGAGCTTGGACATTCTTTACTCGGAACCCTGGGAGGGTTCCGAGCCTCCCGCGACGGGGTCGATCCGGCCAAGCCGGCTCTCCCCCCCGCGACCCGGCACGATCCGTCCTGGCGTTACTTCTTTTTGGCGGCGCCGGCGGCGGGCGCGCCCTTCTTCGAGGCCTTCATCGGGTTCTTCGACTCGATCTCTTTGATCTGGCGCGGGACGATGTACTTCTTGACGTCCTTGACGCTCCCCTTGACGAGGACCACGCCGTTGGCCGGGCCAGGGACCGCGCCCTTGATGAGCATCAGGTCCTTGTCCTCGAGCACCTTCACGACCACCAGGTCGGAGGAGGTGCACTTGACGTTCCCCATCAGGCCCGACATCCGCTTTCCCTTGTGGACGCGGCCCGGGGTGAGGCGGCAGCCGATCGACCCGCCGTGGCGGAAGAACTCGTGCGTGCCGTGGGTGTCGGAGTCACCGGCCATCCGGTGCTTCTTCATGACGCCCTGGTAACCCTTGCCCTTGGTCGTCCCGACCACGTCGATGACGTCGCCCGGCTTGAACACCTCGGCGGCGCGGATGACCTTGCCGATCTCGTACTTCTCGAGCTCCTTGGCGGGCAGCCGCACCTCGCGCAGGTGGCGCAGCGGCTTCTCGATGTTCGCCTTCTTGAAGTAGCCGCTCTCGGGGCGGGTCACCAAGCGGAGCGTCTTCTCCTCGAAGCCGAGCTGGAGCGCTGAATAACCGTGCTTGTCTTCCGTGCGTTTGCCGACCACCACGCAGGGGCCGACGGAGACAGCGGTGACACCGAGGGCGGACCCATCGTCGTGGAAAACTTGGGTCATCCCGATCTTACGGCCCAGAAGGCCCATCTTTTGTGACATGGCGAGCGGCGGTTTATAGACCCCCCCTCCGGGAATGTCAACGCGCCCCATATAGGGATTGACAACCGCCACCCGTCCGGCAGGAATTGAGGCGGCCTTGGATACGGTCAATCCTGCAGCGACTTCGCCCGCGCCCAAGCCCCGCCGGCGGCTGGAGGCCATCGACTGGCTGCGCGGTCTGGCCGTCTTGCTGATGATCCAGACGCACCTCTACGACTCGTGGTGCAACAAGGCGGCGAAGGCGACGGCGGCCTACGCCTGGACCCGGGGGATCGGGGGGATCCCCTCCCGGCTGTTCTTGCTCCTGGTCGGGGTCTCGATGGCCATCCGCTACGAGAGCCAGCTCAAGGCCAAGGCCGACCGCGCCGCGATGGTGCGCGTCATCGCCAAGCGGGGGCTCGAGATCATCCTGCTCGGCTATCTGTTCAGGCTGCAGGAATACGTCCTCGGCGGCTGCTGGGACTGGCACGACCTCTATCGCGTCGACATCCTCAACTGCATCGGTGCCTCGATGGTGGTGGCCTCGGTCATCACCGCCCCCATTCGCGGCAAGCCGGCCTATCTGCCGACGGCGCTGGCGACGGCGGCGGTGGTGGCGCTGGGGCCGCTCATCGGGCCGCACCACTTCCCATCCTACCTGCCGCGGCCGCTCACCTCGTACCTCGGCGGCGAGCGGCCGATGGCCTGGTTCCCGCTGTTCCCCTCGCTGGCCTATCCGCTGGTGGGCGTGCTCATCGGGCACTACTGGGTGCGCGCCAGCCGCGACCCGCGCAAGCAGGCGATCGCCTTCGTGGTCAGCGCCGTGGTGGGGATCGGGATGATGCAGGTGGTCGACTGGGTGCGGGCCTGGAATCCGACCATCATCCGTTACCCGTCGTATCTGGTTCAGCAGATGGGGCCGGGGACGTTCTTCTACCGGCTGGGGCAGATCGGCCCCCTGGCGCTGGCGGGGTACCTCATCACCCGGTTCGCCCCCAAGACCTGGTTTTCGCCGATGCGCCTGTTCGGCCAGACGTCGCTCTTCGTCTATTGGGTGCACGTCGAGCTGGTCTACGGCCTTCTGCTCGGGCGGCTCCACAACCGGCTGAGCATGTTCGGGGCGACCATCGGGCTCTTCCTGATGACCGCGGCCATGGCCGGGCTGGCCAAGCTGAGGCTCAGGTACTGGCACGGCTGGCCCAACCGTAAAAAAATCGTCGTGCCCGAAGCAACGGGTAATTTGCCCGCGCCGCTCGGTCCTCTATAACTGTCGAGGTGATGGGGCGCTTGATCGTGGCTCTCCTGGTCGCCGCCCTGGTGGCCACGGCGGGCGCGCACGCCGTGGCGCGCCCCCGGCATGCGGCCCGGCGCCATCAACACGCCGTCGCGCGCGAGCGGCCGGTGGCGGCCACGCGCGGCGGCCTCCCCAACGTGCAGGCGCAGGGGGCGGTGGTGCTCGACGAGGGCGGGCGCGCGGTGTTCGCCAAGAACGCCGACAAGGAGCGGCCCATCGCCTCGATCTCCAAGCTGGCGGCCACGCTGGTGGTGGCCGAGAAGGGGGTCGAGCTCGAGGGGCTCTCGACGATCAACAAGGGGGACATCGAGATCGCCAAGGGTGGGGCGCGCTCGCGCCTGCTCGAGGGGATGACGCTCTCGAACCGCGATCTGCTGCACGCGGCGCTGATGGGCTCGGACAACCGGGCCATCCCGGCGCTCGGGCGGGCGGTGAAGCTGACGCCGGCGCAGCTGACGGCGGCGATGAACGCCAAGGCGCGCGCGCTCGGGCTCAAGAACACCCGCTTCCACGAGCCGACGGGCCTGTCGACCGGGAACGTGTCGACCCCACGCGAGATCGTCACCATGCTGAAGGCGGTGATGGCCAACGCCACCCTGGCGCCCATCACCCGCCGCGCCGAGTACGACGCGCACCCCGTCGGCAAGCCGCCCATCCATTACAACAACACCAACCACCCGGCAGCGCGCGGCAACGTGCAGGTGCTGGGCGGCAAGACCGGCTACAACGACGAGGCCCGCTACTGCCTGGTGGTGGCCGCCAAGGTCGACGGACGCACCTACTACATGGCGTTCCTGGGCGACGACGGGAAGATGACCCGCTTCGGCGACGTCGCGCGCGTCGCCGACTGGATCGTCAGCCACCCGCAGAAGCTCGGTCCCGACAAATCCGCTGCGCCGCCGCGGGTGGCGAAGGCGACGGTCCCCGACGGTCCCGCCGCGCCCCCGGTGCCGTTCGTCCCGCGCTCGGCGCAAGAACCCATTGCCGCCGCGCCGTCTTCGCCGCCCGTCCCCCTGCCGGTCGACGTCGCGGCGCCGCCGCCCGTCCCCCCCGTCGCGTCCGAGGGGGCGCCGGCCACCGTCGCCACGCCCTAGCCGCTGCTGACTAGGCGGTCGCGGCGACCGCGCGCAGCACCTGGGCCAGCGCCTTCATCGACGGGTAGCGGCGCTCGCGATCCTTCTGCAGGCAGTTGGCGACCACCGCTTCGACCGCCCCCGGCAGCTCGCTCCGGGCGTGCGCGGCGAGCGGCGCCGGCGGGTGGGTCATCACCGCGGCGAACATCTCGAGCGGTGTCTGGCCAGCGAACGGCAGCTGCCCGGTGAGCAACTCGTAGAGCAAGGCGCCCATCGACCAGATGTCGCTGCGCGCGTCGACCGTGCTGGAGGCGATCATCTGCTCGGGCGCCATGTAGGCCGGTGAGCCGATCACGAAGTCGCCCGTCAGGCGGGTGGCGTTGTCCGGCGACGGATCGCCCGCCGCCAGCCCGAAGTCGAGGACCTTGACCACCGCCTCGGGCCCGCCGGTGTGGGCCAGGAAAACGTTCGAGGGTTTGAGGTCGCGGTGGACGACGCCGACCTCGTGCGCCTCGGCGACGCCGTCGCAGGCGTCGGCACACCAGCGGAACGCCTGAGGGAAGGGGAGGGGCCCCCGGTCGCGGAGGACCTCGCCGAGGTCCTTGCCCTCGAGGTACTCGAGCACCAGGTAGGGGACGTTTCCCAGCGCTGCGTCGAGGTTGCCGACGTCGTAGAGGCGCCCCACGTGCGGCGTCGTGAGCCGCATCAGCACGCGGGCCTCGCGGGCGAAGCGGTCGAGGACCTCCTCGCGGGCACGCCACTCGGGCAGCAGGAACTTCACTGCCGCCCGCGCGCCGCCCGGATCGTGTGCTTCGTAGACGACGCCGACCGCGCCGCGGCCGAGCTCCCGCCCCATCCGCCATCGTTCGCCGATCAACGTGCCGGGCGGGATCAGCGACTCGGGCAGGGGGGTGAGCGCGCCGGCCTTCTCCATGTCGCGCCGGAGGCGCAGCTCGCGCGCGATCTGCTTGGCCAGCCGCCGCAGCGACTCGAGCTGGCGCTCGCCGAGCGTCCGGGGCGCGCGATCGGCGACCGAGAGCGCGCCCACGGCCGAGCCCTCCTCGATCTCCAGCGGCACGCCGGCATAGAAGCGGATGTGCGGCTCGCCGGTGACCAGCGGGTTGTCGGCGAACCGCGGGTCCGAGAGCGTGTCCTCGACGACCAGGACGTGATGGCCGACGATGCAGTGGCCGCAGAAGGACAGGTCGCGCGGGGTGCCGCGCAGCTCGATCCCCACGCGCGCCTTGAACCACTGGTAGTCGGAGTCGACCAGCGTGATGAACGCCATCTCCGTGCCGGCGAGATCGGCCGCCAGGCGCGCCACCTCGTCGAACGCCCGCTCCGCCGGGGTGTAGATGATCCTGCACGCCGCCAGCAGCTCCAGCCGCCTCACCTCGTCCGCGGGAATCGGTGCTTCCTGCATGACCCTCGACCGCGTCTACGACTACCACGAACGGCGCGGTTTCGGGCGGTGCAGCTTGACCTCGCACCGGCGCGAGGTGATGCTCCGCCCCCACTCGATGTCGCTCGCGTTCCGCGCTCGAATCGCCGTGCTCGTGCCGTGCCTCAACGAAGAAGCCGAGGTCGCCTCGGTCGTGCACGGGATGCGCGAGGCCCTCCCGGGCGCGACGGTCTACGTCTACGACAACGGCTCGACCGACCGCACGGTCGAGCGGGCCAGGGCCGCCGGCGCGGTGGTCGCGCGCGAGGCGCTGCGGGGCAAAGGAAACGTGGTGCGGCGAATGTTCGCCGACATCGACGCCGACGTCTACGTTCTGGTGGACGGTGACGGGACCTACGACGCGCGCGAAGCGCCGGTGATGGTCGAGCGCCTGCTCGACGATCAGCTCGACCTGGTGAGCGCCGTGCGCATCAGCAACCAGGCGGGCGCCTACCGCGCCGGCCACCGTCTGGGGAACACGGTGATCACCGGGGTGGTGGCCAAGATCTTCGGCCGCCGCGTGCGGGACGTCCTCTCGGGCTACCGGGTGTTCTCGCGGCGGTTCGTGAAGTCCTTCCCGCTCCTGGCCACCGGGTTCGAGATCGAGACCGAGCTGACCGTGCACGCGCTCGCGCTGCGGATGGCGATGGCCGAGGTCGACAGCGCCTACGGCGAACGCGCCGCCGGGTCGGAGAGCAAGCTCCACACCTACCGCGACGGGTTCCGGATCCTGCGCACCATCCTGAAGCTGGCCAAGGACGAGCGCCCGCTGGCGTTCTTCTCGCTCATCGCGCTCGCCCTGGCGGTGTTGTCGATCGGGCTCTCCATCCCGATCTTCGAGGTCTACTCGCGCACCGGCCTCGTCCCCCGCTTCCCCACCGCGATCCTCTCGAGCGCCATCATGATCCTGGCGTTTCTCGCGCTGGCTTCGGGATTCGTGCTCGACAGCGTCACGCGCGGCCGGCACGAGATGAAGCGGTTGCACTACCTGCGCGAGGACCCGCCGGCGCGGGCCGGGGCGGAGGCGGCCCAGGCATCCCCGGGGTCCAAGGGCAAGGGGAAGACGGACGAGCTCGGGGTCGCGCGCTAGAATAGGCGCGTGCTCACGCTCGGCGACGCGCGCCTCACCCTCCTCGACGGTGGCAGCTTCCGGCTCGACGGCGGGGCCATGCACGGCGTGGTGCCGAAGACGCTCTGGTCGAAGCTGGTCTCCTGCGACGCGCTCAACCGCTGCGAATACAGCACGCGCTGCCTGCTCATCGAGACGGGCGGCCGGCGCGTGCTGGTCGAGACCGGGAACGGCGACAAGTTTCCCGCCAAGCTGAAGGAGATCTACGGCATCGATCACGACCGCGCGATCGGCGCGGCGCTGAAAGAGGTCGGGCTCTCCCCCGACGACATCGACACGGTGGTCATGACCCACCTGCACTTCGACCACAGCGGCGGCACGACGCGCCGGACGGCCTCGGGCGCCGTCGAGCCGGTGTTTCGCCAA
The DNA here is from genome assembly GCA_035607055.1 of Polyangia bacterium. Taxonomy (GTDB): domain Bacteria; phylum Myxococcota_A; class Polyangia; order Fen-1088; family Fen-1088; genus JADGRB01. The sequence goes on along the minus strand of DATNDC010000105.1, from coordinate 499 downwards.
GCCCGGCACATCGTGCAGCGGCGCGAGTGGGAGGACGCCACGCATCCTCACGAGCGCAACCGCGCCAGCTACCTGCAGGAGAACATCGCCCCGCTCGGCGAGGCCGGCCTCCTGCAGCTCGTCGACGGCGAAGCGGAGATCGCGCCCGGCGTACGCGTCGTCCCCACGCCGGGCCACACCGCCGGGCACCAGTCGGTCCTGGTCGGGCCGCCCGACGGCCCGAAGGCGCTGTTCCTGGGCGACGTCGTCCCCACCGCCGTCCACGTCAAGCTCCCCTGGGTGATGAGCTACGACCTCGAACCGGCGCGCACCGTGGAGACCAAGCGCGCGCTGTTCACGCGCGCGCTGGCCGAGGACTGGCTGCTCGTCTGGGGACACGACCGCGACCACGGCGCCGGCCGCCTGGGTGTCGACAAGGACGGCGCCTTCGTCGTCCGCGAGCTGGTGACGATCTAGCTAGGGCGCGCGCTCGAACTGGTAGTCCTGCTCGACCGCCGCC
>DATNDC010000103.1:0-8985 GCA_035607055.1 Polyangia bacterium | reverse complement strand
GCGAGCGGCGCCGTCAGCTCGGTGGCCAGCCCGTGGCGGTCGCGCAGATAGTCGGGGCTGTTGGTGGTGATCCAGGTCGTTCCCCCCGCGTCCTCCCAGACCAGGATCTTGAGCGGAAAATCGATGGCGCTGCGGGGCTCGGCGAGCATGGCCGGCGTGCCGGCGCGCGGGTTGCCGAAGATGAGCAGCTTGGTCGGGTGCATCGCCAGCCCGACGCGCTCTGCCTCGCCGCTGTGGTCGACGAGCGCGAACAGCGTGGCTCCCTTCGCGCGCAGGAGCTCCGTCAGCCGCGCCACCGTCTCCTCGACCGAGTGGTTGCTCGGCCGGTCGACGAGGCCGCTCGCCTCCGACGGCGTCACCGCACCCTCCGCCGTTCCCCGCCGATCCGCAGCTGGCGAGACATCGCTCTCAAGCTTGCCCACGAACGCGGCGGCATGCGAGGACGATCGACGTTCCGATGAAGAATGTCGAGAGGGCGGAGGTCGCGTTTCGAAGCGTCACGGGCGGGACCGGCCGGCGTTACCGGCGCGACCCAGGGTACGCTCGTTGCTGCGCCGTAAGGCGGGCGTTCAACCGTGCCAGGTCTCCCGGCGGCGGCTGCCATCGGGACGGCCGCTACGGCGAGATCTGAATGTCGACCAAACAGAGGTCGAACGGCAGGTCGGTCTGCAGCCCGGGGACCAGGATGGCCGCCTGCTCGATCGGTGTCCCGGCGGCGAGCGGCGTCTGGGGCGTTCCCCCCGACCAGCAGTTGGTGACCAAGCTGGTCCATGGGATGAGCCGGCCGCTCGGCAGGCTGTCGACGCACCAGCGGTCGGTGCCGCTGTGCGGATCCGTCCCCTGCAGCTGGAGCCGCAGGTCGGTCTGACCGGGGTTGCTCACGGTGACCGTGATGCCGCCCGAGGCGGGGACTGCCCAGGTGCCGGCCGCGCCGCCGTCGGCCTGGGCGACGTTCCAGCCGAGCATCGCGAACCCCGTGTAGTCCGCCCGGCCGGTGACGGTGCCGTGCATGCAGAAGGTGTTGCCGGTGAACGGCGGCACGCAGCTGCCGCTGCTGCAATCGGGGCTGATGGTGGCGGCGCCCGGATCGGTGGCGGTGAAGCCGAAGCCGGCCCAGGGACCGGTCGAGACGAAGCCGTTCGTCACCACGTCGCTCGGCACCGCGCCGTCGGTTCCTGTCGCGCCCGACGAACCACCTTGCGCCAGCGCGCCGTCCTGACCGGGTTTGCCGCCGCCGCTGCTGGTGCAGGCGCTCGCGAGCAGCGCGGCCGCCAGACCCATTCGAACGAGTGTCGTCGTCATCGCCGCGCGATCGAGCCACGCCCGCGGCCCGTTGTCCAGGGCGCGGCGCTAGGGACAGGTCTGGGAAGGCGGAAGTGGACAGCAGGCGAGGACGCTCTTGTCCGACGTCATCGTCACGGTGGTGGTCATGTTCTTGTCGTGCGACGCCGTCGTGTCGCCGTCGGTGCCGGTCCAGTAGCCCCAGACGAAGCCGAGGTTGGCGGTGGCGTTGAGGTCGACCACCGTCCCCGGGGCAAACGACATCGTGGTGGTGGAGCTGGCGCTGTTCTCGGTGACGGTGCACCAGGCGAGGTAATTGGTGAGCGTCAACGTGTACATGACCGGGCCGGCGTCGGTCGCGCCGGAGCCCGCCGCGCCGCCGGTGGCGGTGGTGCCGCCGGTACCGGTGGTGCCGCCGGTGGCGGCCGTCCCGCCGGTTCCGGTGGCGCTGCTGCCGCCGGTGCCGCCGCCCGAGCTCGAAGAGCCGCAGCCGGCGGCGAGGGCGAAGATCATCGTCAAGGCGAGGACGCTGCTTTTCATCATTGCCCCTACCGTTCCCGCAGGGCCGCCGCCGGTTGAAAATCGGGGGCGAAATTATTTCGACGCGCCCGTCGGGCTGGAGAGTCCGGCCAGGAGCGCGTCGACCGCTGCGGCGGCCACCGTCGGGTCGTCGAGATTGCGCCCGGCGTCCACCTCGGCGTCGCACCAGACGAGCCGGCCGTCCCTGAGATCGATGAGGCAGGCGGCGCAGAACGTTTGCCAGAACTGGCGGTTGCCCTCGAGCGAGCCCCGGAGGCGGTGGCCCGTCGTCTCGTGCCGGTCGGTGATCGCCGCGAAGAGCGCCGTGTCCGCGCGCAGCGCCCGCACCAGCGCGGCGAGGTCGCCGTCGAAACGCCAGTCGCCGACGGAGGTGCGGTGGTAGTTCGCGCGGCCGGTCTTCTGCGCGGTGACGTTACCCACCGCGACGCTCGCCCAGCGGTAGAGCGCCGACAGGTCCTGGCGGGTCGCCGCCGGCAAAGCCACGGTCTCGTCCGGTTGGAGGACCCGCGCGCCCTGCCGGGCGGCGAAGCGGGCGAGCGCGCCGTCGACGCCGACGCGGAGCGCCTCCTCCACTTGCGTGCGCGGAGCCGCCTCACCGCCGGTCGCGATGTCGAGGTCGTGGACCAGGGGTGGCAGGACCACCATCCGGGCGGGGACGACGACCAGGCTGGGGACTCGGCTCTCAAACGGCGGCGAGCAGCCGAGCGCGAGCGCCAGCGCCGCGAGCAGCCCGCCGGGGAGAAGCCGGCCCCGGGAGATGCCCGCGCGCGCCCGCATCAGCCGGGCGAGTCTCGCAGAGCCGCGCGGGCGGGCCAACATCCTCGTTGCGGCGTTGCCTCGGCCCGGACCGGCCCCATGTTGAGGGCGGCATGGCGCGCCCGCGGAACCTGCCTCTCGGCGAGGGGGAGTCGCTGCGGACGGTCGTCATCGCGCTGGTCGCCAACGCCGGGATCACGGTGGCGAAGTTCATCGCCGCGATGGTCACCCAATCGAGCGCCATGCTGGCGGAGGCGTTCCACGCCACGGCCGACACGGGCAACCAGGTGCTGCTGCTGCTGGCCGACCGGATGGCGCGGCGGCCACCCGATGCGGCGCACCCCGTGGGACACGGGCGCGAGGCCTACTTCTGGGCGCTGCTGGCGGCGCTGGGGATGTTCTTCACCGGCGCGCTCCTGGCCGTCCGGCAGGGGATCATCGAGCTGTTTCATCCGGCGCACGTGGCGTCGCCGCTGGCGGCCTACATCGTCCTCGGCGTGGCGTTCTGTCTCGACGGCGCGTCGCTGGTGCGCGTCTACCGCCAGTTGAAGAAGGAGGCGGCCACGCTGGAGCTCGAGTTCATGGAGCACTTCGATCGCAGCTCGGACCCGGTCGGGCGGGCGGTGTTCGCCGAGGACGCGGTGGCCACCGTGGGGAACGTGATTGCCTTCGTGGGGATCGTCCTCGACCGGCTGACCGGCTCGGCGATCCCCGATGCGGCCGGGGCGCTGCTGATCGGCCTCTTTCTCGCCGCAGCGGCGCTCGACCTCACCCGGCGCAACCGCGACTTTCTGGTCGGGCGGCAAGCCTCGGCGGCGATCCAGGACGGCCTGCGGCGGCTGATCGCGCGCCAGTCGGGCGTGCGCCGGGTCAGCGAGCTGTGGGTGACGTTCGTCGGCCCGCGCAAGCTCTGGGTGGTGGCGCGCATCGAGATCGACGACGCGCTCGAGGGGCGGGCGCTCAAGCAGCTCCTGCGCGACGTCGAGCGCGCCGCCCTGGGGCAGTCGCCCTCGGTGGTGCGCGTCGACCTGGTTCCGTGTTGATCGCGCCCGGCGCCGCTCAGCGCCGGTAGACGTCGGGATCCCAGCGCTGCATGAAGCGGTCGGGCTGGTCGAGCGACGTGAAGCCGTACTTGAGGTAGAGGCCGTGCGCGTCGCGCGTCGCCAGCACCCATCGGCGCAGGCCCTGCAACTCGGGATGGGCGACGACCGTCTCCATGAGCAGCTTGCCGAGCCCGCGCCCCCGGTGCGTCTCGAGGACGAACACGTCGGCCAGGTAGGCGAACGTCGCGCGGTCGGTCACCACCCGGGCGAACCCCACCTGGGCCTCGCCGTCGTAGAGGCTGAAGCAGAGCGCGCCCGCCAGCGACCGCTCGAACACCTGGCGCGGGATCCCCTGCGACCAGTACGACTGCGAGAGGAAGCGGTAGACGAGCTCCCGATCGATCCGCGCGGGATCGGTCGTCACGAGGGTGCGGACCGGTGCCGAGGTCGGGGCTGTCATGAATCCGACATCTTGCCACGGCGCGGGTGCGACAAGGTCGGTCGCGAGCCCACGGCTCCCTTCAAGTTGCCGTCGAGAATCGTAAGCGGACCGACGTCTCCGGCGGAAAATTGCGCGATCTCGAATCTTTGCTCAATTCAATCGTTCGTGCGTCGATGAAAATGGACCGCGTGGGGAGGGTGGAATCCATGTCGATCAAGCCCGAAAAATTCGGTCGGTACGTGTTGCTCGACCGCATCGGCGCGGGCGGCATGGCGGAGGTGTTTCGCGCGGTCATGCCCGGCGTCGAGGGTTTCCAGCGGACGTTCGTGGTCAAGCGGATCCTCGCCGAGCGCGCGACGTCGCCGTACTTCGTGGACATGTTCGTCCAGGAGGCGCGCATCAACGCGCTCCTGCACCACCCGAACATCGTGCAGGTGTTCGACTTCGGCAACGTGGGGGGCACCTACTTCCTGGCCATGGAGTACGTGCGCGGGCGCGACGTCTCCGAGATCCTCCGCCGCCTGCGCAGCCGCGACCGTCCCTGCCCGGTGGGCGTGGCCGTCTTCATCGCGCGCGAGGTGGCGGCGGCGCTCGCCTACGCGCACGCGCTCTCGGGCGCCGACGGGACGCCGCTGCACCTCGTCCACCGCGACGTCAGCCCGTCGAACATCATCTGCCTGCGCGCGGGCGGCGTGAAGCTGCTCGACTTCGGGATCGCCAAGGCGCTCGGCGAGCCGGAGGTGGAGAAGACCGGGCACGGCCTCTTCAAAGGCAAGCTGTCTTACCTGGCGCCCGAGCGGGTCAAGGACCAGCCGATCGACGGCCGCTCGGACCTCTTCTCGCTGGGCGTCGTCCTCTGGGAGCTGCTCTCGGGGCAGAGGCTGTTCCGGGGCAAGAGCGACCTGCAGACGCTGAAGAACGTGGTCGAGCTGGAGGTCGCCGCGCCGTCGACCTTCCGCCCGGACGTGTCGCCCGAGCTCGACGCGGTGGTGATGCGCGCGCTGGCCCGCGATCCGGAGGCGCGCTGCCCGACGGGGAAAGAGCTGGTCGAGGAGCTCGATCGCCTGCTCGGCGCGCTTCACTACCAGCCCCGCGCGCTTCCCGATCTGCTGCAGGAGGTGTTCGGCTCCGAGCTGACCTCGCAGGAGCTGCCGAACACCACGCTGACCGCGGCGCTTCTGGCGGCCTGCGCGGCCGAGGGCTCGAGCGTCGTCTCGGCGGGCGGACCGACCTATCCGGCGGGACGGCAGCTGTCGCCCGACGTCGACGAGTACAGCATCTCGATCGGCACCGCGGCGCCCGTGCGCGCCAAGCCCGGGTGGATGTCCTGGGCGGCGGCGACCATCGGGACGGTGGCCCTCATCCTGCTCGCCTTCGCGCGTGGCGGAGGTGGGCGGTCGCAGGCGGCGTCGCCGCCGTACGCGGCCGCGCCGGCCCCGGCGCCGACCATCGCACCGGCCGCGGCGCCCCCAGTCGAGGCGTCCGCGTCCGAGCCGGCGACCTCGCCGGGCGCGGCGCCCGCTGCCGCCGCTTCGGATGACGGCCCGGACGGCGTACCCAAGCCGCCGCATCACGGGCACTATTCGGGCAAGGGGCGGGTCGCGCGCGGGCTGTCGGTCGATCCGTTCGCCGAGGCCGCGTCGCGCGGAGGGCGATGACGCGCCTCGGACGCTCGGCCCGCGCGCTGGCCGTCGCGTTGGTGGTCGGCCTCGCGGCGCCGGCGTCGGCCGCCCCGAGCGCGGCCGAGCGGGAAGCCCGGCACCGCTTCGACGAGGGGGAGGCGCTGTACCGCGCCGGTCACTACGCCGACGCGCTGGCCAAGTACCAGGCCGGCTACGACGCCGATCCGCTGGCTGGATTCCTGATCAACATCGCCCAGTGCCAGCGGCGGCTCGGCGATCTCAAGACCGCGCGCGCCACCTACCGCAAGTTCGTCCTGGTGGCGCCCGATTCCCGCCTGGTGCCCGAGGTCGAGACGCTCATCAAGCAGCTCGACGACCTCATCGCCGATCTCCCGGCCGGTGGCTCGGGCGACGCCCCGGCCGCGGCCGCCGGCGGGGAGGCCGCCGAACCCGACGTGCACGCGACGGATCCGTCCCCCCAGCCGCTCTCGCTGGACGCGCCCGCGCCCGCCGCCGCGGCGCCGCTCCTCGCCGCCCCCGCGCCCGACGCCGACGCGCCCTCGCCCAAACGCTCGCACACGCGCTGGTGGATCTGGGGCGGCGTCGCCGTGGCGGCCATCGCCGGCGGCGTGGTGACCGCGCTGGCAGTCTCTTCGCCGGGCACGACCACCGTGCGTGCCGGCTCCCTCGGAACACTCAGCCGGTAGGACTTCGACGACGATGCGCCATCTCTCGATCCGCGGGCGGCTCGTCTCGGCGCTGGCGCTCCTCGCGCTGGCCGGCTGCCGCGGCGCGAACGAGGTCCCGCCGGCGGGCGGCTTCTTGCTGAAGGTGTCGCTGGCGCCCGGCGCCCAGGTGCCCGACGAGCTGCGGGCGTCCGTCTACGACGACAGCGGCGCGCTCTGGAGCAACGTTCGTTTCCCCGCCTCCGGAGCCCTGGTTCCCGAGAGCGCGACCGAGCTCGGCACCATCCTGATCGAGCCCGGCACCGCAGCCGGCGATCTGCGGCTCGATCTGCGGGGCCAGCTCGGCGGCGTGCTGGTCGACGAGGCAACCTCGAAGATCCCGCACGCCTCGTTCTCCGGGGCGACCTTCGACGTCAGCTTGTCCGGCACGCTGCCGCCCGACGGTGACGGCGACGGGGTCCCGGACGCGATCGACGACTGCCCGGCCGTCGCCGACCCCGCCCAGACCGGTTGCCCGATCGACGGCGGCGGCGCCACCGACGCGACCGCGCAACACCATGACGCCGCGGTCGACGCCCCGCACGTGCGGGACGCCGGCGTCGACGTCTCACACGGGGACAAGGGGACCGGCTCGGGCTGCGCGGGCGCGGGCGAGTGCGCCAGCGGCTTCTGCACGGACGGCGTCTGCTGCAACGACGCCTGCACGAATCCCTGCCAGAGCTGCGCGACCGGCACCTGCACGACGGTCAAAAACGGCGAGGACGTCCCCGAATGCGTCGCCCCCATGACCTGCAACAAGACCGGGAAGTGTGTCGCCGCCGCCAGTGGCGGCTGACGGTTTCGTCGCGTTCCCGCCCCGCCTCGGCGAGCCCGTGGAGCCGGTCACGTCCGAGGGGAGGCCTGCGGCGGCCGCCACCACCGCCTGGGTGGCGCGCGCTGCCGCCGATCGCGGCCCGGTGTCCCTGACGGCCTCCGATCGCGCTCGCCGCTGTTCGTCTGCTATGAAGGGGGCCCGATGAAGTTGCTGGATCCGGGTTCCTCGCCGCGCGCCCGCACCGTCGGTGCGCTGGCCGGCGCCGTGATGACCTTGTTTTCGCTCGCCGCCGCCGCGCAGATGGTGGCGCCCCAGCCGCCCGAGGCGGCGCCGGAGCGGGTGACCCTCAACGACGCCGTCGCCCGCGCGCTGGCCCGCAATCCGACGGTGGGCGTCGCCTACGCCGAGATCGATCGCGCCGACGCCCTCATTACCGAAGCGCGCGCCGGCTGGGTCCCGACGCTGGCCGCCTACGGCAGCTACACCCGCCTCGATCACGATCGCGTCTTCAACGGACTCAAGGAGCTGTCGGTCAACGAGGTGGCCGCCAACCTGACGCTCACCGTCCCGCTGGTGTCGGCGCCCGCCTGGACCAACACCCGCCTGGCCAAGAACAACCGCCGCGTCGCCGAGGCGAGCGCGCTCGACGTCCGCCGCCAGGTGGCGCAGGCGACGGCGCGCGCCTATCTGACGGTGGTCGCGCAGCACCGGCTGATCGCGGCGGCGGAGACGGCGCGCGCCAACGCCAAGGACCACTACGACTACGCGCACACGCGGCTTTTGGGCGGGGTGGGGCGGAGCATCGACGAGGTCCGGGCGCAGCAGGACCTGGCCAGCGTCGACGTGCAGGTGCAACAGACCTACGTGGCGCTGGCCCGCGCGCGCGAGGCGCTGGGCGTGCTGCTGGCGACCTCGGCGCCGGTCGACTCCGTCGAGGAGGTCGACCTGGGGGCGATGCCCAATTTGCAGAGCGCGCTCACGGAGGCCGCCGGGCGCCGCCCCGACATCAAGCTGCTCGACGCCCGGGTGACCACGGCCAAGCAGGCGGCCGACGACGTCTGGGCCTACTACACCCCGTTCGCCAGCATCGTCGCGCAGCCGTTCTTCCAGAGTCCACCCACGCCCGCGCTGCCGCGGACCGGGTGGCAGGCGCAGCTGGTGCTGACCTTGCCCATCTACGACGGCGGCCAGCGCGGCGGCATCGCGCACGAGCGCGACGCGCTGGTCAACGAGACGCGCGCCAACCTGGACGAGGGCCTGCGCCAGGCGCAGTCGGACGTGCGCGTCAGCTTCGAGGAGATGCTGCGCGCCGACCAGGGGCTGGCCTCGGCGCGCGACGCCGCCCGCCTGGCGCACAAGGCCTACGACCTGGCGACGCTCGCCTACCGCGCCGGCGCCAGCACCAACATCGAGGTGCTCGACGCCGCTCGCCAGGCCCGCGACGCCGACACCGCCACCGCCGAGGCCGAGGACCTCTCCCGCCAGGCGCGGCTCGATCTGCTGGTCGCGGCGGGACGGTTTCCCTGAGCCATTGCTGGGCGTGGCTTCGTAGGACGGCGTTAGGTCAGTCTTGCGGGCTGGCCAAGGGACGTGCGCCGAAGATGGCGGTGCCGACGCGGACGATCGTGGCACCCTCGGCGACGGCCCCTTCGAGATCGCTGCTCATTCCCATCGAGAGCTCGCGGAGGTCGACGTTCGGACGGGCGCGGGCGGTCTCGCGGTCGCGCAGCGCGCGCAGCCCGGTGAAGTGGGGGCGCGCGTCGTCGGGATTTTCGGTGAGCGGCGGGATCAGCATCAGGCC
>DATNDC010000059.1:0-7117 GCA_035607055.1 Polyangia bacterium | reverse complement strand
AGAGTATACGCGGCGGCTGGAGTCCCCGAATACTGGTTGGTGGACGTGGCGTCCGGAACGATCGAGATCCGTACGCAGCCGACGGCCGGTGGTTATTCGCAGGTGCGGATCGCCCGGTCGGGTGAATCGATCCGTCTGCAGACCTTCCCCGACGTCGAGATCGCCGTGTCCGACGTCGTGCGCTGAGCCCGGCGCGGTCGTTCGCCGCCGCCGGCGGGTCGGGCGGGACGACCGGGCAGGGCGGGGCGGCGGGCTCGGCCGCCGCCGGCGGGCGCCTCTGCTTTCCCGGCGGCGCGATCTACGAGCCGGGCGTCCAGTTCTCGGGTACGCCCACCGCGGGGACCTGCCAGCCGATGAGCGCGGCCAGCGGCACGATCACGATGACCGGCCTCAAGACCCTCTGCTGTCCTTGAGGGCGGCGCCGCCCCCGGCGGTCGTCAGATGTGGACGACCTCGCCGAGCGCGGCGGCGGTCGCCTCGTACATCACCTCGGAGAGGGTGGGGTGGGGGTGCACGGCCGCCAGGACGTCGTGGGCGGTCGCCTCGGAGGTGATGGCCAGCGACATCTCGGCGATGAGGTCGGTGACCCCGTAGCCGATGCCGTGCACGCCGACGATCTCGCCGCGCGCCTTGTTGGTGATGACCTTGATGAAGCCGTCCAGGTGGTTGGCCCCCAGCGCCTTGCCGTTGACGTTGAAGGGGAACTTGCCGACGGAGATGTCGATCCCCGCCTCGCGCGCCTGCGCCTCGGTCTTGCCGATCGAGGCCACCTCGGGATCGCAGTAGGTGCAGCCGGGGATGGCGTCGTAGTTGACCGGCACGACGTGCCGTCCGGCCATCGCTTCGACGGTGCGGACCCCCTCGGCCATCGCCACGTGGGCGAGGAGCGGCGGCCCGGCGCAGTCGCCGATCGACCAGATCCCCGGGCTGGTGGTGCGGTACTGGTCGTCGACCTGGATGAAGCCGCGGTCGAGCGCGACGCCCATCCCCTCGAGGCCGATCCCCTCCACGTTGGCCCGCACGCCGACGGCCATGAGGACGCGCTCGGAGGTGATCGTCTCTTCCTTGCCGTCCGCGGAGGTGAACGAGGTGGTGGCGCTCTTGCCGCCGACCTTGATGCCGGTCGTCTTGGCGCCGGTGTGGATGGTCATCCCCTTCTTCTTGAGCGCCCGCGTCAGCGACGCCGAGACCTCCTCGTCCTCGATCGGCAGGATGCGGGGCATGAACTCGATGACCGTCACCTCGACGCCGAAGGCGTTCCAGAAGTCGGCGAACTCGATCCCGATGGCGCCGGCGCCGATGACCACCACCGACTTCGGCACCTCGGGCAGCACCATCGCCTCGCGGTAGGTGATGATCCGGTCGCCGTCGGGCTCGATGCCGGGGAGAAACTTGGCGCGCGCGCCGGTGGCGACGATGGTGCGCGGCGCCTCGAGCGTCAGCTTGCCGGCCGGCTTGCCGCCGCTCTGGGTCTCGACCTCCAGCTTGTTGCGCCCGGTCAGTCGGGCGCTCCCCTTGAGGTGCGTGACGCCGTACTTCTTGAACAGGAACTCGACGCCGCCGGCCAGCTTCTCCGAGACCGCGCGGCTGCGCCCGATGACCTTGCCCCAGTCGAACGAGATCGGCCCCTGGACGACGATCCCCATCTCGCCGGCGTGCTGCACCGCGCGCATCGTCTCCGCCGACTTGAGCAGCGCCTTGGTGGGGATGCAGCCCCAGTTGAGGCAGATTCCGCCGGCGCGCTCGCGCTCGATGCAGGCGGTCTTGAACCCCAGCTGCGCGCCGCGAATCGCCGCGACGTAACCGCCGGGGCCGGCCCCGACGACGATCAGATCGTACTTGTCAGCCATGGACTTTGGATAGCACGAATGGGCCGCGGTCGTCTTCGAGTGAAGGTTTCGGCGCCTGCTTGCCATGCAGAAAAGGATGCGTGTATCTTGCGCTCTCGGGCGAGGGTCGAGCTTCGGCCGCGCCGCCCGCGGAGCGGAGCTCCGAGCAACCCGGCGCGGTACGCCGCCGCGCGATACCACGAGGTAATCGATGGCTTTTGTCTCTCCGCGTTCGCTTAGCGAGCTTGTCGTCGCCGCCCTGGTCCCCACCGCGCTGCTGCTGCTCGGGCCGGGATGCAAGTCGAGCTCGGACTCTGGGCCCCCGGCGATCACCTCGGCCGCCTGCATGGACCCATCAATGTCCGTGGTGATCACCGACCCGACCAACTACACGCTGACGGATTCGTTCGTGCTCCAGCACGTGGTGCTGAAGGACTACGACGACCTGGTGTTTGATTGGAGCCAGCTGACGGTCGACTTCTTCGGCCAGCACATCAACCCGGCCACCGACGTGAACACGGTTTCGATCTCGCTCTGGAACCTGACGCCGTCGGACATCGAGCACGCGCTCAAGGTCGACAACCTGCCGCTGGGCAGCAACTCGGGGGTCATCACCACCTACCCCGACGGAACCTACACGCACATGGATCTGCTCGGTTTCAACGAGCTCATGCAGCCGCTGCCGGTCGATCAGCTCTGGTCGCGCTTCAACACCGCCACGCCCAATTACCAGTACCCGCAAGATCAGTACACCTTCCTGCTGATGGCGCAGAGCGGGACTGACCTCGGCAGGAAGCCGCACGGCATCGCCCTGTTCAACATCGATCCGGGCTCCACCGTCACCGAGCTGGATCTGACCAACGACTCCACCAAGCTGACCTATTCCGTCGATCTGGAGCACGCCCAGCCGATGCTGGTGCCGGCGGGCGTCCCGCAGCTGACCGTCGACTGGAGTCAGATGACGACGAACTGCCTCGGCAACCCGTACCCCTACAGCCAGATCACCGAGGTGGCGGTGGCCCACTACACGAGCAAGACGCTCCCCGAGCTGCAGCAGGACTTCCTCAACCTGGAGAACATCGCCGACGGCTGGTGGTCGGGCGCGCCGCCACCGGGGCCCACCATCGACCTCAGCACGCTGACCGACGCCAGCGGCGCCGCTTTCCCCGGCATCGACGGGACCGGGGTCTGGATGGCGGCGCTCTTCTGCGGCAACTGCAACAACCCGGCGCCCTGGTCGATCACGATCCTCCAGCCCTGTGACAAGTAGACGCGGGGCGATCGGCGCGCCGGCGTCAGCTTGACGCCCGCCCGGGGACGGGCGAGGCTTTCGAAATGCGGTCTGGCGGGCGTTTCGTCGTCGCGTGTGCGCTGTGGACGCTGGCCGGGTGCGGCGGCAAGAGCACGAATACGTGCGGCGGCACGTTCGGCGTGGGCGGGCCGTCGATGTGCGGTCAGGTCGCCGCGTGCGGCGGGGACCTGACCGGCACCTGGAGTTTCGGCTCGGGCTGCGTCACGTGCGCCGGTATCCAGGAGACGCTGGCGGGAGACGGCTGCCCCGGCGAGACGGCCGCCGTCACCGGGCTCAAGGTCGCCGGGTCGATGACCTTCAACGACGACCTGAGCTACAGCATCGCCGGCCTCGTCGAGCAGGGGACGTACGCCATCGACATCCCCAGCTCCTGCTTGCGCGGGGCCAGCTGCGACTCTGCCGCGACCGAGCTCCAGCAGGAGGGCGCGTTCGCCACCGCCACCTGCACCGGGTCGAGCACCTGCGACTGCACGGCGGCCCAGTCGCCGGCCGCCGGCTCCGACACCGGGACGTACGTCGTTTCGGGAACGACCTTCACCATGACCTCGGTCAGTGGGGCGAACACCCCCGTGAGCTACTGCGTCCAGGGGCCGATCCTGCACCTGGTGGCGAGCTCGACGATGAGCATGGGCGGAACGGTACAGCTGGTCGTCGAGGACGACATGATCGGCCTCAAGCAGCAGTGATCGTCCGACCGCGCGCCCGACCGCGCGTCCGACCGCGCTCGGGGCGGCAGGGCCGGCGCTAGAACGCCAGCGAGATCGGCTTTTCGAGGATGGAGACGATCGCCTGCAGCAGCTTGGCGCCGAGCGCGCCGTCGACGACCCGGTGGTCGCACGAGAGCGTGATCGACATGCGCTGGCCGACGACGATCTTGTCGTCGCGCACGACCGGCTCCTTGCGCACCGTCCCCACGGCCAGGATCGCTCCCTCGGGCGGGTTGATGATCGCCGCGAACTCGCGGATCCCCAGCATCCCCAGGTTGGAGACCGAGAAGGTCGCCCCGGTGTACTCCTCGGGGCGGAGCTTGCGGTCGCGGGCGCGCTTGGCCAGCTCGCGGGCCTCGCTGGCGATCTGACCGATGGTCTTCTTGTCGGCGTCGCGGATCACCGGCGTGATGAGGCCGTCCTCGATGGCGACCGCCATGCCGATGTCGACCCGCGCGTGCTGGGTGATCGCCTCCTCGCCGAATGAGGCGTTCGCCTCCGGCACCCGCCGGAGCGCGAGCGCGCAGGCCTTGAGGACCAGGTCGTTGACCGACAGCTTGGCGCCGTGCACCTGCGCCACCTGCTCGCGGAACTCCATCGCGGCGTCCATTTCGACGTCGACGGTGAGGTAGAAGTGCGGGACGGTGGTCTTCGCCTCCAGCAGGCGGCCGGCGATCGTCCGCCGCATCATCGACAGCGGCTTGACGACGTCATCCGCCGGCACGGCGGCCGGGCGCGCCTCGGCGCGGCGCTCGGGGGCCAGCTGCGCCGGGAGCGGCGCCGACGCACGAGGGGCCGTGCCGCCGTCTCGCGTGGACGGAGCTGGGCTTTGCCCAGCGTAGTCCGTCGCGGGGGGGCTGGGGGACCCTTCGAGGGTCCCCATCTCGGAGCCCACGGCCTTCACGTCGCGCTCGACGATGCGACCGCCGGGCCCGGTCCCCTGGACGGTGCGCAGATCGACGCCCAGATCGGTCGCCAGCTTGCGGGCCAGCGGCGAGGCCAGCACCTTGGTCGCCGGCGCGCTCGGCGCCGGAGCAGGGCGGGGCGCGGGCGGCGCCGCGGGACGCGCGGCCTTGCCGTTGACCGGCGCGGCCGGCGGGGCCGGTGCCTTGGGCGCCGGGGCCGGTGGGGCGGCCGGCTTGGCCGCCTCGGGCTTGGGGGCCTCCGGCTTGGCGGCCGGCTTGGCCCCGCCCGCGGCGCGGGCCTTGGCCTCCTCGACCAGCTTGCTGACGTCCTCGCCGGCCTTGCCGATGATCGCGATCGGCGTGCCGACCGGGACGCTGGCGCCGTCCGCGATGAGGCGCTTGAGCAAGACGCCCGGATCGTACGCCTCGAAGTCCATCACCGCCTTGTCGGTCTCGACCTCGGCGAGGACTTCCCCCGGCTTGATCGCGTCACCTTCGTTCTTGCGCCACTTCTGCAGCACGCCGATCTTCATCGTGTCGGACAGCTGCGGCATGTCGAGGATCTGTGCCATTTGCGGGAGCGTTCCTTAGCTTGGCTTTGCGGGCGAGGGGAGAGCTATTCGAGGTAGAGCAGCTTCTTGACCGCCGCCACCGCGCGCGGGACGTCGGGGATGCACTGCTGCTCGAGGTGGTGGTTATACGGCATCGGCATGTCGGAGCCAGTAAGGCGCTCGACCGGCGCATCGAGATCGTCGAAGCAGCGGCGGCCGACGCGGTAGGCGATCTCGGCGCCCACGCCGTTGAACGGCCAGCCCTCTTCGAGGATCAGACAACGGCCCGTCTTTTGGACTGACTGAACAATCAGCTCCTCGTCGAGCGGCCGGATGGTCCGCGGGTCGACGACCTCCGCCTCGATCCCCTCGGCGGCCAGCTGTTCGGCGGCCGCCAGCGCGATCTTCACCATCTTCGACCAGCCGATGATGGTGATGTCCTTGCCGGTCCGCTTCACCTCGGCGACGCCCAGCGGGATGGTGTACTCGCCCTCGGGGATCTCCCCCTGATCGGCGTACAGCACCTCGCCCTCGATGAAGACGATCGGGTTGTTGTCGCGGATGGCGCTCTTGAGCAGCCCCTTGGCGTCCTTGGGGTTCGCCGGCATGACGACCTTGAGGCCCGGGATGTGCGCCCAGAGCGCCTCGGTCGACTGGCTGTGCTGCGCGGCCAGCATGTGCGCGGAGCCGCCCGGCCCGCGAAAGACGATCGGCAGCGTGAACTGCCCGCCCGACATCTGCCGGATCTTGGCGGCGTTGTTGATCAGCTGATCGGCGGCGACGAAAGAAAAGTTCCAGGTCATGAGCTCGATGATCGGGCGCAGCCCCACCATCGCGGCGCCGATGCCGACGCCGACGAAGCCGCCCTCGGCGATCGGCGTGTCGATGACCCGCTTCTCGCCGAAGCGCTTGAGCAGTCCCTTGGAAACCTTGTAGGCGCCGTCGTAGTGGCCGACCTCTTCGCCCATGAGAAAGATGCGATCATCCTTCTCCATCTCCTCGGCCATGGCCTCGTTGAGGGCCTCGCGAAAAGCAACCGTCCGCATAGTCTCTCGCTTTTCCTTTTCCGTTACTCTTTGTAGGTGAACTCGGCCAACTTCTCGTAGGCCAGCTCGGGGCTCTCGTCGGCGAACTTCACCGCCTCCTCGATCTCGGCCTGCACCTTCTCCTCGAGGGCGACGATCTCCTTCTCGTCCATCTTGGCGCGCACGAGCAGCTCGCGGCCGTAGGAGACGGGATCGCGCTTCTTCCACTCCTCGACCTCTTCTTTGGTCCGGTAGAGGCCGGCGTCCGACATCGAATGGCCGCGAAAACGATAGGTCCGGATCTCCACCAGCGTCGGCAGCGACTCGTTGCGCGCGCGGCGGACGGCCTCGGCGATGCGGTCGCGCACGCGCAGGACATCCTCGCCGTCGAAGCGATCGCGCGCGATGCCGTAGGCCAGCGCCTTCTGCGAGACGTCCGCCACCGAGAGCGACCGGTAGAGCGGCGTCCCCATCGAGTAGAGGTTGTTCTCGCAGATGAAGACGACTGGCAGCCGCCAGAGGGCCGCCAGCGCCACGCCCTCGTGGAAGGCGCCCTGCGGCACCGAGCCGTCGCCGAAGAAGCAGAGGGTGACGCGCCCGTCGCCCCGGTACTTCGAGGCGAAGGCGGTGCCGGCCGCCAGCGGGATGTGGCCGCCGACGATGCCGTAGCCGCCGAGGAAGTTCTTCTCGGCGTCGAAGAGGTGCATCGAGCCCCCGAGGCCCTTCGAGCAGCCGGTCTCCTTGCCATAGAGCTCGGCGATGATCGCCTTGGCGCTCATCCCCTTGGC
>DATNDC010000037.1:0-10021 GCA_035607055.1 Polyangia bacterium | reverse complement strand
CCAGGACCTGACGATCTCCGTCGAGGAGGTCGCCGCGTTTCCGCTGGCGCTGGCGGCCGCCGGCCAGCCGCTTCCGCTCTCGGGCGCGGTCAATCCCGCCCACGCCGAGGCGCTGCGCGCGCTGAAAGACGACGCCGTCGTTCCGCTGCTCGGCCCCCGCGCGGCGCTGGCCGAGAGCGACTGGCTGGCGCTGCGGGGCAAGCTGGCGGCTTACGAGGTTTGGCGCGCCGAGAAGGCCGGCCCGCGCGTGGAGAAGCTGGGCATCGCGCGCGTCCGGCAGATCCTGGCCTCGGACGGCGCGGCCAAGGTGGCCGACCTCCTGGCGCGCGACAAGGCGCTGGAGGCGGAGGCGACCAGCATCGGCGACGTCGAGCGCCTGGTCCGCTACCACCGCGACCTGGCCCGGCTCTGCACCAACTTCGTCAGCTTCGAGGACTTCTACGACGGGCGCCGGCAGGCGATCTTCCAGTTCGGCACGCTCTACCTGGATCAGCGCGCCTGCCGCCTCTGCCTCCCCGTCGCCGACGCCGCCAAGCACGCCACCATGGCCGGGCTGGCCGGCGCGTTTCTCGCCTACCTCGACTGCGTCCGCGCGGCGACCGGCGAAAAGGTGCAGATCGTGGCCGCCTTCACCGCCGGCGACAGCGACAACCTGATGGTCGGCCGCAACGGCGTCTTCTACGACCGGCAGGGGCGCGACTGGGACGCGACGATCACCAAGATCGTCGATAACCCGATCAGCATTCGGCAGGCCTTCTGGGCGCCGTACAAGAAGTTCGTCCGGCTGCTCGAGGAGCAGGTGGCCAAGCGGGCCGCGGCCGCCGACAGCGAGTCGCACGCCGCGCTCAGCACGGCGGCCGCCGGCACCGCCAACCTCGGCAACGCCAAGCCGCCCGAGGCCAAGAAGATCGACGTCGGCACCGTCGCCGCGCTGGGCGTCGCCGTGGGCGCCATCGGAACGTTCGCCACCGCGATGGTCGGCTACGCGACCGGCCTGTTCAAGCTGGGGGTGCTGGCCACGCTGGCGGCGTTCGTCGGGATCCTCTGCCTCATCTCGCTGCCGTCGGTGGTGCTGGCGTACATCAAGCTCCGCAAGCGCAACCTGGGGCCAATCCTGGACGCCAACGGCTGGGCGGTGAACACCCGGGCCAAGATCAACGTGCCGTTCGGCGCCACGCTGTCCAGTGTGGCCAGGCTGCCCCGCGGCGCGCGCCGCGACACCACCGATCGCTACGCCGAGAGACGGCTCCCCTGGAAGACGGCGATCTTCGTCCTGGTCCTGCTCTACGGCGCCTTCGCCTGGTGGCAGGGCCGGCTCGACCGCCTGCTCCCCGCCGCGGCGCGCTCGACCACCATCCTCAAGAGCCGCGCGCGCTAACCTTGCGCCGGCGGCAGCGCCACACGGAACAGCGTCGAACCGGTCAGCGGTGAAGAGACCGAGATCTCGCCGCCCGCCGCGCGCGCCAGCTCCCTGCAGATGGCCAGACCGAGGCCCAGCGAGCGCCCGCCCGGCTTGCCGGTGACGCCGGGCTCGAACAGGCGCGCCCGGGTGGCGTCGTCGATGCCCGGGCCGTTGTCCTTCACCTCGATGACCGCCCAGTGCTCGACCCGCGCCAGCCGAACCTCGACCATGTTCGCGCTCCAGGGGCGATCGCCGATCGCGTCCGCCGCGTTGAGCAGCAGGTTGAGGACGATCTGCGTGATCCGGTTGGCCGGGATGCGCACCGCCGGCGCCTCGCCCAGCACCACCGCCACCGGGCTCTTGACCCCGAGGCGCACCCGCGCCATCCGGACGGCGCGCAGGATGGCCGGCTTGAGATCGATCGCCGCCGCCGACGTCTCCAGCTCGCTCGGCCGCAAGAACTGCTGAAAGTCGCGCACCTGGGCGAAGATCTCGTTGCCGCTCACCGAGGCCAGCTCGACGTCGGAGGAGAGCTCGTCCAGCTCCTTCCGGGTGGCCGTCCCCTGGTCCCAGAGCCGCGCGATCCGGGCCCCCAGCCCGTCGAGCGCGGCGGTCAGACAGGAGAGGGGGTTGGCGATCTCGTGCGCCAGGCCGGTGGCCAGCAGGCTGGCGGTCGCCATCCGATCGAGCCGCGCCACCGCCTCCAGCGGCAACGTCACCAGCGCTTCGTGCGTGACCACCGCGGTGGTCTCTCTCTCGTTCGCCGCTGAGACTGCTGGCTGCATCTCATCCTCCTTCTCCATTGACGATCCCGACAGCTCTGCAATGAGCAACCCGCGTACCAACCCGCGCGCCGCGGAAGGCGCCGGAAACATGGCGCGGTCGCCGGCTGTCTTCAGTCGCCGGCCACGAGCCGCCGTGGCTCCCACGAAGGGCACCGTGACCGGCCACGATGATTCGTGGGCCTTCAGGCCGAGCGGCCCACGACATCCACCGGGCGGGTGAGTCCCCAGCGCTTGAGCCGCGAGCGCAGCGTGTTGGGGTGGAGCCCCAGCCGGCGCGCGGCGCCGCGCTCACCTTCGATGACCCAGCTCGTCTCGGCGAGCACCTCGGCCACGTAGCCGCGCTCGACCTCGTCGATCGTCCGCGGCGCGCTGCGGATGGCGTAGACCGGCGGCGGCGTCGTGTCGTCCGCGATCGGCGCCAGCGAGCCGGCCGACAGGTCCGGCAGCGCGTCCAGATCCAAGAGGTGCCCGCGCGCCAGGATCACCGACCGTTCGATCACGTTCTGCAGCTCGCGGACGTTCCCCGGCCAGCGGTAGTGGCAGAGCGCGTCCATCGCCTCGGGCGTGATGTCGTGGATCGGCCGGCCGGCCTGGCGCGCGAAGCGCAACAGGAACGACCGGGCCAGGAGCGGGACGTCCGCGATCCGCTGGCGCAGCGGCGGCAGCGCCACCGGGAACACCGCCAGCCGGTAGTAGAGGTCCTCGCGGAAGCGCCCGCGGGCCACCATCTCGCGCAGGTTGCGGTTGGTGGCGGCGAGGACGCGCACGTCGACGTGAACCGTCTCGGTCCCCCCCACCCGTTCGAACTCGCGCTCCTGCAGCACGCGCAAGAGCTTCACCTGCGTCTCGGGCGGCAGCTCGCCGACCTCGTCGAGGAACAGCGTCCCGCCGTGGGCCAGCTCGAACCGCCCCTTGCGCCGCTGCACAGCGCCGGTGAAGGCCCCCTTCTCGTGACCGAACAGCTCGCTCTCGACGAGGCCCGCCGAGATGGCGGCGCAGTTGACCTTGACCAGCAGCCGCTCGCGCCGCGCGCTCGCCTCGTGGATCGCCCGCGCGACGAGCTCCTTGCCGGTGCCGGTCTCGCCGGTGATGAGGACGTTCGTGCTGGTGGCGGCCACGCGCGCCACGCTCTCCATCACGCGCCGCAGGCCGGGGTCGAGGCCGACCACCTCCCCCTCCGCGGCGCCGCCGCCCAGCTCTTGGCGCAGGTAGTCGCGGTCAGCCGTCAGCTCCTCCTCGTGGCGCTTGCGGTCGGAGACGTCCTCGAAGAACACCGAGATGCCGCTGGGGGACGGATAGACCCGGACCTCGAACCAGCGCCCGTCGGGGCCGCGCGCCTCGATCGTCACCGGACGCTGTTCGCGCATCGCCCGCGCGAACGCCTCGTGCATCGGCGTCCCCTGAATCCGCGGGAAGACCGCGTAGACGTTCTGCCCCAGCAGCTCCTCGCGCGGGCGGCCGATCATGGCCAGGGCCCGATCGTTGGCGTAGGTGTACCGTCCCTCGAGGTCGAGCGCCACGAAGGCGTCGGAGACACGCGAGAGGACGCTGTCGACCTCGGCCCGCGCCTCCTCCGCCTCCTTGCGCGCGATCTCCGCCTCGGCCCGCGCCACCTCGGCCCGGGCGAGCAGCTCTTGCCGTTCGGCCTCGGCCGCGCGTCTCCCCGTGACGTCCTCGAGGATGCCCAGAAAATTTCGATCGCCGAGCGGACCGGCCAGCGGCACCGCCCGCACCTCGACGAACGCGACCTCGCCGTTCGGGTGCACGAAGCGGTGGACCGGGGTCGTGTAGCCGGCGCTCGCCTCCACCGTCGAACCCCAGCGCGACGCGATCTGCTCGCGATCGTCGGGATGGAGCGCGCTCATCCAGCCGCGGCCGTGGGCGTCCGCCGCCGAAAGGCCCATGATCCGCTGGCCGGCGGCGTTGACGTAGAGGCACTCGCCGCGGGGGCCGGCCAGGAAGATCCCGAACGGCGACGCCTCGCAGGTGGCGCGAAAACGCTCTTCGCTGGCGGCCAGCGCGCGGTCGATCCGGCCGCGCTCGACCGCGCGGGCCACTCCCTGCGCCACCACCTGCAGGAGCACCAGGTCCTTCTCTTCGCAGAGCGAGCCCGCGGCCGCGGCGAAGCCGGCCACGCCGACCAGCAGGCCGTCGACCAGGACGGGGACGAGGGCCAGCGCGCGGTCTCCGTCCGGCGCCACGAGCTGCTCGATCGGACCACCCAGGAACTGGCGCGTGCTGGGGAGGCGGAGCATCCCGCCGCGCTTCAGGTTGGCCAGAAAGGCCGCCGGCAGCAGCGCCATCGGCATCTGGGCGTACTTCGGCACCGCGCCGAGCGGCGTCAGTCCCGGCGCGTGCCACTCGTGCGTCAGCGCGATCGACCCGGCCGCCTCGTCGAGCCGGTAATAGTAGGCGCGGTCGACGCCGCGCTGCAGACCGACCGCGGCCAGCGCATGGCGGATCAGCTCGTCGAGCGCCGACGTGGGGAGGGTCAGCAGGCCGGTCGCCACCAGGGCCGCCACGCGGTCGTCGCTGATCTCGCCGGTCCCGGGCGGCATCCCGGCCAGGCGGGTCAGCTCTCGCGCCAGCGCCTCACGTCGCTCCGCCGGTGTCATCAGAGCCCGCCTTTCTTGACCGACGGGTTCCCCGGGATCGACCGCGGCGCCGAATGCCGGCCCCCGCTCACGACCGCCTCGCGCAGCCGATCGCCGAGGTTCGATTTGTCGAGGACGTCGTCGGCCCCGACCTCTTCCGCCAGCCAGCGCGGGATGGTGTCGCCGTACGCGGTCAGCAGGACGATGCGCGCCGACTCGCCGCCGGTGCGCAGCCGCCGCGTCGTCTGCAGACCGTCCAGCTTCGGCATGCAGACGTCCATCAGCACGAGATCGGGCTTGGTCCGCCCCACCTCGGCGATCGCCCCCTCGCCGTCGCTGGCCTCGCCGACGATCTCGACCTCGGGCAGCGAGCCCAGGAACCACTGCAGGAGCGAGCGAAACCCCTCCGAGTCGTCCACCACGACCACCCTCCGCAGGTCCGATCTGCCGCCGGCTGTCATGGCCCAACACTCGCGCGAACCGCCGCGACCGGCCATCGGTGAGGTCACCTACAAGCGCGGGGGACGAACCCCGAGAGGGGGCCGCGCGACTACCGTTCGGACGAAACCAGGCCGGTGCGGATCGCGTAGCGGACCAACCCCGCCAGGTCCCGGATCCCCAGGCGGTCCATGATTTGCGCCCGGTGCGTCTCGACCGTCTTCACGCTGAGGTCGAGCAGCTGAGCGATCTCCTTGGTCGACCTCCCCTCCGCGACCAGCTGCAGGATCTCGCGCTGGCGCGAGGTCAGCACGTCCGCCGTCGCCCGCTCGCCGTCGCCCGTCCCCCCCGCCGACGTCCGCCCGAGGTAGCCGTCGACGACCTGCTTGGAGATGGCCGGCGACAGATACGTCTCGCCGCGCATCACCGCGCGGAGGAGCACGGGCAGCTCTTCCGCGGCGGCGTCCTTGAGGACGTAGCCGCTCACGCCCGCGCGCAGCGCTTGGGCCACGTGCCCGGGCGTGCTGTGCATGGAGACGATCACCAGCCGCGTCCCGGGCGCCTCGCGCGAGACCCGGCTCGCCAGCTCCAGGCCGTTGA
The DNA here is from genome assembly GCA_035607055.1 of Polyangia bacterium. GTDB lineage: Bacteria > Myxococcota_A > Polyangia > Fen-1088 > Fen-1088 > JADGRB01. The sequence goes on along the minus strand of DATNDC010000037.1, from coordinate 4,202 downwards.
GCCCGGGCATTCCGATGTCGATGAGCGCCACGTCAGGCCGTGTCTCCAGCAGCAGCGCCAGCGCCTGCTGGCCGTCGCCCGCCTCGGTCACGCTGTCCACTTCGGGGAGAGCCTCCAGGAGCGCCCGTATCCCGGCCCGCACCAGCGCATGATCGTCCGCCAGAAGCACCCGCATCCCGAAACCAAGATCAGCATACACCCAATTCCCCCCGGCTCCCCCGCCGGCGTCGGTTAAAGTCGTCGAGGTGGAGCCAGGTGAGCGGGGGATGGACGCAGGCGTCAGCCGAGGCGCGGGCCCCGCGCCTGAGGCCTGGCGCGACAACGTCCGGCGGGGAATGTTGACGATGGCCGCCTTCGTGGCGCCCCTGGTGATCGTCGTCGGATTGATCCTCCCCGCGGGAAGGCGGAGCTGGTTCGACGACGCCGTCCTGATCGCCACCGGCCTTTTGCTTCCGCTCTGTCGCCTCGTGCCTGGACCGCTCCGGACCCGATCGCTTTGGGTCGTCGGCATCGCCACGGCGGCCAGCCTCTATTCCTTGGCCAGGATCGGGCTCACGGCCGGCCTCGCCGTGTCGCTGGCTGCCTTTTCGGTCCTCGCCCTCATCTGCGCCAATCGTCGGGCTGGTTGGGTGGTCATCGTGTTGAGCGCCGTGGCCTACGTCTGCGTCGGGCTCCTCGCCTCGCGGCACCTGGTGAGCATCGCGGCGGCAGACACCGATCCTTATCGTCTGCGCAACTGGCTACGGATGGGGACCACCTCCTCACTGGTTGCTCTGCTGCTCATGATCGTCATCGACTTCGTCATCCGTCAGGTCGAGGCGAGCGCGCGCGACGTCTCGGCCCGCGAGAAGGACCTGCGGATCGCCTACGACCGCCTCGGGCAGCTGCACGGCAAGCTGGAGGCGACCAAAGAGGAGGAGCGGCGGTCGCTCTCGCGCGAGCTCCACGACGAGCTCGGCCAGACGCTGACCGCGCTCAAGCTGCGCCTGCAACTGGGCGCGCGCGCGGACGAGCCGGGACCGGGCGGCGACGCGCGGACCGAGCCGATCGCGCTGGTCGACGACCTCATCTCCCGGGTCCGCAAGATCTCGGTCGACCTGCGCCCGCCGCTGCTCGACGAGGTCGGCCTGGTCTCCGCGCTGCGCGTCTACCTCGACGGTCAAGCGGCGCTCTCGGGCCTGCCGATCGATCTCCAGGCCGACGAGCCGGCCGAGGGAGCGCCGCGCCTTTCCCCCGACACCGAGATCGCCTGCTTCCGGGTGGTGCAGGAGTCGATCACCAACGCCCTCCGGCACGCGGCGGCCCGGCGGCTGCACGTCCGCATCGCCCGCGCGGGATCGCGCCTGACGTTGTCGATCCGGGACGACGGCCGCGGGTTCGACCCGGCGACGCTCGACGACGCCGCCGCGCGCGGCCACCTGGGCGTCGTGGGGATGCGCGAGCGGATCCGGGCGCGCGGGGGGAGGTTCGAGCTGCGCTCCAGGCCGGGCGGCGGCACCGCGATCGAGGTCGAGCTCGACGCCCCGCCCACCACCGCAGCGGGCAGTTCGGTGTAGAAAAGCGACGCATGCTCCGCCCCGCCGCGCTCACGCTCGCCCTCGCGCTGGCCCTCGCGGTGAGCGCCGCCGGGGCGCCGGCGGCCAAGCCGGTGCCCGGCGAGCTGGTGGTCTTCGCGGCGGCCTCGCTGCGCGAGGTCTTCGCGACCGTCGCCGCGCGGTTCGAGGAGGAGCACCCGGGGACGCACGTCCTGGCCAACGCCGCCGGCAGCCAAGAGCTGCGCGCGCAGATCGAGCAAGGCGCCGCCGCCGACGTGTTCGCCTCCGCCGACGAGCGGCACATGAACGCGCTCGTGAGCGAGGGGCTGGCGGCGGCACCGGCGGTGTTCGCCTGCAACGAACCGGTGGTGGTCGTCCGCAGCGGCCTGGCCGGGAGCTTGAAGACCTTCGCCGACCTGCCGCGCGCCGAGCGGATCGTGGTGGGCGCCCCCGAGGTCCCGATCGGCGCCTACACCGCCCGGGTCTGGCGGAAGGCCGCCCGCAAGCTGGGCGACGACTTCGCGGCGCGCGTGCAGGCGAAGATCGTCTCCCGCGAGACGAACGTCCGTCAGGTGCTGGCCAAGGTCGTCCTCGGCGAGGCCGATGCCGGCGTCGTCTACCGCAGCGACGCGCGCGCGGCCGCCGGGAAGGTGGCCGTGGTGGAGATCCCGGCCGACCTCAACGTGACGGCCGCCTACCCGATCGCGGTGCTCGAGGCGGCCCCCCACCCGGAGGCCGCGCGCGCCTTCGTCGATCTGGTCCGCTCGCCCACCGGCCTGGCGGCGCTGCGCGAGGCGGGGTTCGTTCCCTGTCCGCCGCGATGAGCCCGGCGCCCGCCGCGGCGCGGTCGCGGCCGGTGGCCGCCCTGCTCTGGCGGGGCGCGCTCGGGGCTCTGGCCGGCCTGCTCCTCTTGCTGGTGCTCCTCCCCCTCGCGGGGCTCCTGTTCGCCTCGCCGCCGCGCCACCTGCTCGCCGGATTGCGCGACCCGCTGGTGATCCCGGCGCTGCGCCTCAGCCTCGTCACCAGCAGCATCAGCCTGCTGGCCATCCTCGTGTGTGGGACACCGCTGGCCTGGATCTTGGCCCGCGCAACCCGCCGGACGACCCAGGCGACCCACGTTTGGCGCCTGCTCGAGACCATCGTCGAGCTTCCCGTGGTGCTGCCGCCCGCGGTGGCCGGGGTGGCGCTCCTGCTGGCGTTCGGACGCCGCGGTCTGCTCGGGCCTGCGTTGGCCGCGGCCGGGATCGGGCTGCCGTTTTCGCGCGCGGCCGTCGTCTTCGCGCAGACCTTCGTGGCCGCGCCGTTCTACGTGCAGGCGGCGGTGGCGGCGTTTCGCCGGCTCGATCCCGACCTCCTGCTGGTGGCCCGCACGCTCGGCGCCTCGCGCCCTCGCCTGCTCATCGCGGTGGCGATCCCCATCTCCTGGCCGGCCTTGGCCGGCGGCGCAGCGATGAGCTGGGCGCGGGCCCTCGGCGAGTTCGGCGCCACGTTGATGTTCGCCGGCAACATGAGCGGCCGCACCCAGACCTTGCCGCTGGCCATCTACGCCGCGCTCGAGTCCGATCTGCACACCGCGCAGAGTCTCTCCCTTCTGCTGGTGGCCGTCGCCTTCGCCCTCCTGGTGGCCATCCGCGCGGGGGGCCGCCGGTGAGCGCGTTGGAGGTCGATCTCGCCGGCGCTGCCGGCACGCTCATGATCGACCTCGCTTTTCGCGCTGCCGAACGCCCGCTGCTGCTGGTGGGGCCGAACGGCGCGGGAAAGACGCGCGCGCTGCTGATGATCCTGGGCGCCGCCCGCTCCGCGCGCGGCCGCGTCACCCTGGCCGGCGAGCCGCTTTACGACGCCGAGCGCGGCATCGACGTCCCCGTCGAGCAGCGCCGAATCGGTTTTCTTCCGCAGCGCTACGCTCTGTTTCCGCACCTCGACGTGCTGGCGAACGTCGCCTTTGGCGTCCGGAACGCCGCGCGCCCCGATCGCCTGCGGGCGGCCCGGGAGGCGCTGCGCGCCCTGGACGCGGAGGCGCTGGCGGCGCGCCGGCCCGAGGCGCTGTCGGCGGGCGAGGCCCAGCGTGTGGCCCTGGCGCGGGCCCTGGCCGCGCGCCCGCGCGCCCTGCTGCTCGACGAACCGCTGGCCGCGCTCGACGTCTCGATCCGCCGCGACACCCGCCGCCTGTTGGCCGACCGGCTGCGCGCCTGGTCGCTGCCCACCGTCGTCGTCACCCACGATCGCGCCGACGTCGAGGCGCTCGACGGCGACGTCGTGGTGATGGAAGCGGGCACCGTCGTGCAGCGCGGCCGCCTCCCCGACCTCGTCGCCCACCCCGCCACCGCCTTCGTCCGCCAGCTCACCTCGGACTCATAGCCCGCCGAGCACAGCCGTGCCGGCGAGCGCAGCGCGGCTCCGCCGCGCGAAGCGATGCCCGCTCGAGCCCACCCGTGCCGGCGAGCGCAGCGCGGCTCCGCCGCGCGAAGCGAGGGGGGCCCCGGGGGGCGCGAGCGGCAGCGAGCCGCCCCCCGTCAAATCAATGCGCCCGCTTGGTTGGCTTGTCGGCGTGGATCGGAATGGGCGCCTCGATCGGGACCACGATGATCCCCCGGGGATCGCTGCTCTGCCAACCGGCCGGCGGACCGGTCATCGCGGGCGCGGCCATCGCCGGCGCTTCGGCAG
>DATNDC010000035.1:0-5500 GCA_035607055.1 Polyangia bacterium | reverse complement strand
ACTTGCCGGCGCCGTCGCAGGTTGCGGTCCCGGTGAACGTCGAGGTCCCCGTGGGGCAGGTCGAAGCGGCGCAGGTGGTCTGCTGGACGTAGAGCTGGCAGCTGCCGTTGCCGTCGCACTTGCCGTTCGTCCCGCAGGAGGCGGCCCCCTGATCGCTGCACCGCACGGACGGGTCGGACGGGTCGACCTGGTTCACCGGCACGTTGGTGCAGGTCCCTTGCGCGTTGGGGAGCGCGCACGACTCGCAGGCCCCGCCGCAAGGTGAGTTGCAGCAGAAGCCCTGGGCGCAGCTGAGCCCAGACTGACACTCCATCGTGTTGGCGCAACTGGCCCCCTGGCCCTTGAGGCCGCAGGAGTTCGTCGTGGTGTTGCAGCTGTTGGGCGACTTGCACTGGTCGTTGCTGGTGCAGACGGTGAAGCACTCGTTGCCGTTGCAGACGAAGGGCGCGCAGGGGCGCGAGCTCGGCGCCACGCACTGGCCGGTCGCGCTGCACAGCGACGCCGCCGTGAAGACGCCGTCCAGGCAGGTCTCGGCGGCGCAGACGGTGCTGGTGCTGTAGCTCTCGCAGCTCCCCGTCCCGTCGCACTTGCCGTTGGTGCCGCAGGAGGCGGCTCCCTGGTCGTGGCAGACGCCGCGCGGGTCCTTGGTGTCGGCGGCGACCGTCGAGCAGGTGCCGGGCGAGGTCGGCAGCGCGCAGGACTGGCAGGTGCCGGTGCAGGCAGTCGTGCAGCAGACGCCGTCCACGCAGAAGTTGCTGGCGCACTCGCTGGGCGCCGCGCACTGGGCGCCAGGCGGCTTCGGGCCGCAGGTGTTGTTGATGCAGGCGGTCCCGGTGTCGCAGTCGGCGACCGTCTCACACACCTTCGTGCAAACGCCGTCGGCGCAGCGGAAGGGGTGGCAGTCTTGCACGCCGGGCGGCCGACAGGTGCCGAGCCCGTCGCAGGTCCCGGCGGTGTTGAGGCGGTTGCCGGTGCAGGACGAGGCCAGACACTGCGTGTCCTTGGCGTAGTTGGCGCAGCCACCCACGCCGTCGCAGGTGCCGTCGTGACCGCAGCTGGCCGGTCCTTGGTCCTTGCACACCGTGCGCGGGTCGGGGCTTCCGGTGTCGACCGGCCAGCAGGTCCCGACGCGGCCCGACAGGTTGCAGGCGACGCAGGCGCCGTGGCAGGCGATGTTGCAGCAGACGTGGTCGGCGCAGTGGTTGGAGAGGCAGTCGGTGTCGGTCGCGCAGATCCCGCCGATCGGCTCCTTGCCGCAGCTCCCCGTCGAAAGATCGCAGGTGTGCTGCGCGACGCACTGGTTGGAGTCGGTGCAGGGGGCCACGAAGCAGCTCCCGCTGGCCGGGTTGCAGGTGTAGGGGAAGCAGAGGGTCTGGCTGGGGCCGGGCTTGCACGCGCCGGCGCCGTTGCAGACGTAGGAGCCGGTGACCGTGTCCCCGGCGCACTGGCCGCCCTGACAGACGTTGCCCATGGGGTACTGGCACGCGCCGAGGCCGTCGCACAGACCGTCGAGGCCGCAGGTCGTGCCGTCGCCCTTGCAGTCGGAGGGCTTGCGCGGCGTCGATCCGAGGACGCGCTTGACGCAGGTGCCGCCGGCGTCGGGCGCCGAGCAGGTCTCGCATCCACTCGTACAGGCCGTGTCGCAGCAGAGGCCGTCGACGCAGTGGTGGGACGAGCACTCGCTGTCGCAGGCGCAGGTGGCGCCCATCGCCAGCTCCGAACCGTTCGCGCCGCAGCCGGGGGGGCCGTCAGCGTTGCCGGCGTCGCCGTCCGGGACGCCGCCATCGGTCGGGGGCGTGATCTTCATGTCGGCGTGGCGGTCGGCGCCGCCGTCCTTGCTCATGGGCTTGCCGCCGCCGTGGCTGCCGCAGCCGCCCACCGCCCCCGCCAGAACCGCGATCGCTAAAATGGTAAGGAACGACTTCATCTAAATCTCGGCCGACGCCGCCCCGGTTGAAGAATGGACCAAAGTAACACGAGAAAAACCGGCGGCGCCACCACCATCGCCGGAGCGGAAGGGTCGGCCCGGTCTGCGGGCGCGCGCCGCCACGCGTCTCCGCCGCCACCGGAATCGCCCGGCCCCGACCTTGATTTCGGAGGTCGAGGCGGCTTAGATCAGCGGCGCCTCTCGGGGCCCGGCGACAGACGGATCTGGCGCCGCGATCATGGTAACGTAAGCCTTTTCCGGAGGAGGACCCCGTGAATTACCTCGCTTATGCTGGTCGCCCAATTCTTGGCGGCGTGCCGCGGACCGTCGTCGCCGCGACGTCCCTCCTCTTGCTGGGTGCCTTCGGTTGCACCGCCGGCGTCCACCCGAGCTCCTCCACCGGCAGCGGCGGCGCCGTCACCGGCCAGGGCGGCTCCAAGGGGGGAAGCACCGGCACCGGCGGGTTCCTCAGCAGCACGGGCGGCGGCGGCGGCGACATCGTCGTGAACGGGACCGGCGGGATGATCAGCCCGGACGGCGGCTGCATGATGGACAAGCTCGACTACACGGTGACGCAGCCGACGGTCTTCATCCTGGTCGATCTCTCGGGCAGCGAGTTCGACAGCATGACGACCGGCGTCTTCTTCAACCTGCGACCGGCCGTCGAGCAGGTCGTCATGACGCTCCAGGATCAGGTGCGGTTCGGGATCGCCTCGTTCGTTGGAAGTCACGAGAACGCCGACGGCGGCAGCACCACCTGCCATCTCCAGTACGCGCAGGTTCCCCCCGCGCTCAATAATTACACGCCGATCTTTAATGCCTACCAGAGCTGGGGGCCCCTTCTGCCCTTCGGGCAGAAGGCCGACACGCCGATGTTCGCCGCCATCCAGATGGTGCAGGCGACGCTGCAGGCCGACACCGACACCGGACCCAAGTACATGATGCTGGTGACGGACAGCGAGACCGATTTCTGCGACGACGGGAACGCGGTCTGTCCGGCGGACGCGATCACCTACCTCGTTCAGAACCTGTACAACCAGACACCCAGCATCGGGACGCTGGTCGTCGGCATTCCCGACCCGAGCCCGAGCAACCAGATCGAGCCCCAGGTCCTCAAGAACCTGGCCAACGCGGGCGTGGGGCAGGGGGTCGGGCTCCCCACCACCCTCAACACCGCCACGGACATGTGGAACCAGTGCCACGACTCGATGACCACCGGGATGGACTGGCAGAACCTCTACACCGCCGCGGGCAGGACCGGCATGACCTCGCTGGCGACCTACACCAGCGTCGGCTCCGCCTCGGCCTTCGAACCGACGGACACCAGCACGAGCAACCTGGTCACGCAGATCCAGGCGGCGATCAACACCATCCCTCGGAGCTGCGTGGTCGACCTCTCGACCCTGGCCAAACCGATCAAGGTCGATCTGACCAAGTTGAACGAGGGCGGGGTCTTCCTCAACGGGACGCCGGTCCAGCTCGATCCGAGCAACACGGAGGGCTGGGACATGATCAACCAGAACCAGCTGGAGCTGTTCGGCACGGCGTGCACGACGTTCCAGAATCCGAGCTCGCCGGCGGACCTCAACTTCCAGTTCCCCTGCGACCTCATCATCGGCGTCGGCTAATCGGAGCGGACGTCGGCGGGCGCGCCGCGCCGACCTGCGCTACCGTTTCGAGCGCATGACGAACGCCCGTTTCCTGGAGGTCCTCGACTGGACGGAGCTCCTCCGCCGGCTGGCTGCCGAAGCGCAGTCGGCGGCCGGGCGCGCGCTCTGTCTGAAGCTGGCGCTGGCCGCGGACGCGGCCGCGGCGGCGCGCCGGATGGCGGCCGTCGCCGAGCTGGCGGCGCTGCTGCGCGCCGGGGAGGCGCTGCCGTCGCTGGCCGCGCCGGAGATCGAGGCGGCGCTGGTCTCGGCCGAGAAGCAGATCGTCCTCGGCGCCGAGGAGCTGCGCCCGGTCGCGGTCCTGAGCGAGATCGGCGAGGGGGCGCGCCGGGCCTTCCTCGGGGGCCGCGGTGGGTCGCCGCTGGCGGCGATCGCCGAGCTGGCCGAGCGGCTCGACCCGCCGCGCGGGCTGGCGCGGACCATCGCGGCGACGTTCGACGCCTCGGGCGAGATCAGCGACGCCGCCTCGCCCGAGCTGGCGCGGCTGCGCGAGGAGCGCAAGGGGCTGTCCGAGAACGCGCGCGGGGCGATCGAGCGGATCATGAAGTCGGAGGAGTACGCCTCCGTGCTGCAGGACCAGTTCTTCACCGTGCGCGCCGACCGCTACGTGCTGCCGCTCAAGGCGAGCGCCAAGTCGCTGGGGCTCGGCATCGTGCACGACACCTCGCGCACGGGCGAGACGGTGTTCGTCGAGCCGTCGGCGCTGGTGGCGGCCAACAACCGGCTCAAGGTGGTGGAGCTGGAGATTCGCCGCGAGTCCCGCCGGATCCTGGAGGCGCTGACGGCCGACGTGGCGGTGATGGCGCCGGCGCTGCGGCAGACGGCGACCGCGCTGGCCGAGCTCGACCTCTTGGCCGCGGCCGCGCGCCTGGGCGTCGGCTACGGCGGCCAGCCGATCGCCATCGTCGCCGAGCCGATCGTCGAGCTCCGCCAGGCGCGCCATCCGTTGCTGGCGCTGGCGCACGCGGCCGCCGGTCATCCGGGCGACGTGGTCGCCAACGACGTCGCGCTGGGCGGTCAGGCCGCGCGCATCCTGATCGTGAGCGGGCCGAACGCGGGCGGCAAGACGGTGCTCATGAAGAGTGTGGGGCTGGCGGCGCTGATGGCGCGCGCCGGGCTGCTGGTGGCGGCCGCGCCCGGGAGCCGGATCGGCTTCTTCGACGCCGTGCGGGCCGACATCGGAGATCGCCAGTCGGTGCTCGGCGATCTCTCGACGTTCTCCGGACACCTGGCCAACCTGGCGGAGATCCTGAACACGCCCGTCGAGGGGCCGGCGCTGGTGCTGCTCGACGAGCTGATGGCCGGAACGAACCCGGACCAGGGGGCGGCGCTGGCGCGCGCGACGGCGGAGACGCTGGCGGAGCGGCCCGTGCTGGCGGTGATCACCACCCACTACGACAGCCTGAAGGCGCTCGGCGAGAGTGACGCCCGCTTCGCCAACGCCGGGATGGAGTACGACCTCGAACGGCTGCGGCCGACGTTCCGGCTGGTGGTCGGTGCGCCCGGGCGGGCCTACGCCTTCGACATCGCGGCGCGGATGGGCCTGCCGGCGCCGCTGCTCGAGCGGGCGCGGGCCCTGGCGGGCGGTTCGAGCGTGGGGCTCGAGTCGGCGATCGCGCGGCTCGAGGCGCGCGAGGCGGCGGCCGCGCGGGAAGAAGGACGCCTGGCGGCGGCCGAAGCGGCCGCCAGCTCGACCGCCGAGGCGCAGCGGACAGCGGCCGAGGCGCTGGCCCGCCGCGAGCGGGAGCTCGGACACAAGGCGCGCGAAGCCGTGGAGGAGGCGATCGCCGAGGCGCGTGAGGAGATCCGCGGCGTCGTGCGGCGGGCTCAGGAAGCCGGGACGTCGCGCGCCGCAGAAGCCGCGCGCGAACAGCTGGGCCGCGTCGCCGAAGCGACCTTGGCCAAG
>DATNDC010000034.1:0-5554 GCA_035607055.1 Polyangia bacterium | reverse complement strand
GTACTTCTGGTACTTCGACGCCGGCAAGGCGGCGCGCGAGCTCGGCTTCTCGCCGCGCGATCCGGCCGACACGCTGCGCGACACCGTGACGTACATCCGCGAGCACCTGCTCGGCAGCGGCACGTTCAGCCGCGAGGCGGCCCCGGCGCTGGCGCCCTGAGTCCCGTGAGGGCGGCCGGGCCTCGCCCGGTAGACCTCCTCGCGGGGGCGGCGGGACCCCTCCAGGGTCCGGGGCTGATCAGCGGACGGCCACCCCGCGCAAGTTAAAGACGGTCCTCTTCGGCGTCCGCAGGCGAACGTAGCGGGCGGTGGTGGGGGGGAACTTGGCGGTCCAGGAGACGAAGTTCGTCGTGCGTCTCCCCACCTCGGTCCATTGCAGCCCGGTCTTGCTGATCTCGGCGATCAAGGGGACTTCTCGTTCGTCGAAGGCGTCCGCTCGGTTGCTCACCTCGATCCGGCGTATGACCTGCTGAGAGCCGAGGTCGATCTCGACCCAGGGGTTCTGCTCCTCGTCGGTGTGGAACATGAGGTCGAGGCAGGGGAGCGCGGCCGGGCAACCCGACCACCGCGAGCTGGTCCAGAACCGCTTGCCCTTGGCCAGATCCGGCCGGGTCAGCAAGCCGCGAACCCCGACCAGGCCCAGCGTCAGGACCAGACCCACGAGCAGCAGGCGAAACCACCGTTGCGCCAGGATCAGATCGACCTGCTTGGGGCGGCCAGCGGCCTCCGCGGCCAGCGACTCGGCGAAGCGGCGGACTCGCAGGATCTCCTGGTCGCTCGGCGATTCGACCATGGTCGCCGACGACAAGCAGCCCTTGACGCGCTGGCGCGCCTCCGGGTCGGGCTCGGCGCGCGCCAACACGGTGGGCGGGGCACTGTCCCACAGCGCGGCCAGGTCTCCCGAGCGAACGGCGCTGGCGCCAAACGCGGACAGCAGGCACTCGATCGCCGAGCGATAGAGGGGGAGGGCGGCCGCGGCGCGATCTCCGGGGGGAAGTGGCTCCGCGGGCTCCAGCACCCGACGCGCCGCCTCGAGCAGCAGCTTCGCCTGCTGGACCGACGGCGTGCGCGAGACATCGGGCCTCGTCTCCTGCGCGCGCGCGGCGCGCAAGGCCCGCGTCCGAAAGATCCATTCGACGGCCCTGGTATGCACGGGGAGACTCACGACTTCCGCCTCTCGACCTCGGGCCGGTGCGCGGCGCGGTGAGGGTGCGAGGAAATTGACCAGCGCGAGGGTAGCACACCCCCCGGACGGCCGACGGTCGCTCGCCGCTTCGCGCCGCTCCCGCCTGGCAAGACGCGCCCCGTCTGTACTAGTGTCGCCGGGTGGCAACGGAGGTCAAGGGGGCTCCGGTCTCCGCCGAGACCCCCAAGCGCAGACGACGCGGTCGGTTCCGTTCGTCGCTGGCGGCGCTCTGGCGCGGCAGCGCGGGGTGGCCCTGGCGCGACCTCTGCGTGGCGTTCGCGCTTTGGTTCTGCGTTCCCGCGGCGGCGGTGTACACGGCCTTCTCCCTGACCCTGGCCCCCGAGGTCCGGGCCATGCTGGTGACCGACAACCACCTCGCCGGCCTGCGCCGCAGCTACTGGTTGGCGAGCAGCGCGGCCGCCGGGGCCGGCGCGCTGTTCGTGTGGGCGATCGCGCTCCTCCTGCGGCGCCGGAGGGAGACGCTCCGGGCGGCGGTCTGGAGCGGAACGATTCTATCCCCGCTGCTCGTGGCGCCGTTCGTGGTGGCGCTCTGGGACTGGCGGGCGTTCGAAGGCCGCCCGGTCCTCGTGCTCACCGCGGTCTTGATCGTGGGGCTGCTGTTCGCGCGCGCCGTGGCGGCCAGCTATCTCCAGGCGATCGAGCGGCCGCCGAGCTGGCTGGTGGGGCTCCGGGAATCGGCGCGCCGGCTCCCGCGATGGCTGCCGCCCCTGCTGCTGGTGGTGATGGTCCTCGGCTTCGGCGCCTACATGGCCGTGTTCGGGCTCATCAACCATTACCGGCTGCAGACCACCAGCTACGACCTCGCCATCTTCGACAACATGGTGTGGCGGCTGGCGCGCGGCCACTGGTTCTCGTCGACGCCGGCGTTCGGGCGCATCGGCGGAAACCACATCCAGCGCCACGCCACGTTCGCCGCCTACCTGTTCGTGCCGTTCTATATGCTGCGGCAGAACGCGGACACCCTGATCGTGCTCCAGGCGTTCGTCACCGGGGCGACCATGATCCCCCTCTATCTGCTGGCGCGGCGGCACCTCGGGAGCCCCTGGCAGGCGGTGGCGATCTGCGCCTGCTTCGGCCTGTACGCGCCGATGCACGGCCCGTTGTTCTACGACTTTCACTTCCTCACGCTGTCGCCCTTCTTCGTGGTGTGGACGATCTATCTCTTCGAGAGCGGGTCGACCGCCGGCCTGATCGCCGTCGGCACCATCGCCATGCTCACGCGTGAGGACATCAGCCCGGGGCTGGCGATGATGGCGCTCGGTTACCTGCTCGGGGGCAAGCGCCCGCGGGCGGCCGTGCTCGGCGGCGCGATCGCCGGGGTCTACTTCGTGCTGGTGAAGTTCGTGGTGATGCCGCACTCCGGCCCCCACGGCGAGACGGCCACCTTCGTCGACATGTATTCCGATCTGGCTCCGAGCGGCGAGTTCACCCTCGGTGGGGTGCTGCGCACCTTGCTCACCAGTCCGCTGTTCGCGCTCAACACCATGTTGAAGGCCGAGAAGCTGGCCTATGTCCTGCAAGTCGCGGTGCCGGTCCTGTTCCTTCCCTTTCGCCACCGCCGGACCTGGCTGCCGTTCATTTCGGCGGCGATGCTCACGGTGGTGGCCAGCAACGAGCACGCCTCCGAGATCTTCTTCCAGTACACGGCCCACTGGACGCCGTACGTGTTCGCCGGCGCCGTCATCGCCCTCGGCGCCTGGCGAAAATCGGGCCTCGAAGGGAGGGCCCGGGCGGCGGGCGCGCTGGCCGGCGTCTGCCTGGCGAGCGTCCTCGCCAGCTACCACGCGGGCGCTCTCTTCCAGCACCACACGTTCCGCGGAGGCTTCCGGCCGGTGCAGTTCGAGTGGACGCGCGCGGACGCCGCGCAGCTCGCCGACTTTCGGGCGCTCAGCAAGCAGATCCCCAAGAACGCCTCGGTGGTGGCGACCGAGTCGGAAGTTCCGCAGCTCTCGGCGCGCTCGGACGCCTACACCATGCGCATCGGCGTCGACAACGCGGACTACATCCTGGTGCGGGTCGACGACATCCGGGGCGAGGGAGCGAACCGGAAGAACCTGCTCGACAGTCTGCGCACCCGCGCCTACGGGTTCGTGGAGCGGCGGGGCCCCTATGCGCTCTGGAAGCGCGGCGGGGACCACACCAAAGACGCCCTCGGGCTGCAGCTCATCGGCGCCCCCAGCCTCTACTAGGACGAGCGGGCGATCTACAGGCGCACGCGCAACGCCGCCGGCACGATCTCGAAGGTCGCCGGGAGGTGGCCGGGCGTCTCGCCGTCCAGCTCGACGGGGATGCGCGCCTCGGCCTCCACCGGTTCGGCCGTGACGCGGGTGACGCGCGCGCTCTCGACCGCCTCCAGCTCGAGGTGTGTCCCCTCGTAGAGGCGCCCGATGTTGGTGAGGATCTCGCCCTTGCTGAAGTCTCCCACGGTGACCAGATCGAGCGCGCCGTCGTCGAGGCGTGCCTCCGGGCAGATCTTCATTCCTCCGCCGAAGAACCGGCCGTTTCCCACCGCGGCCATCAGCACCCGGCGCCGCTCGCGTGGCTTCTCCTGGATCGTCAGCCAGACGTCGGTGTTGTCGTAGGAGGCGAGGGCGCGCAGGGTGGCTGCCAGGAAAGCGACCCGCCCCCCGAAGCGCTTCGACGAGGCGTTGGCCCGCGTGGCGACGGCGCTGGAAAAGCCGAACGAGGCCACGTTCACGAAGTGACGCGTCTCGGTCTGGCCGTCGGGGCCGAGAAACTGTACGCGGCCGGCGTCGAGGGGGCGCGCGGTCCCCTCGCGGATGCGCCGGGCCGCTTCGGCGACGTCGTGCGGCAGGTCGAGCGAGCGGCGGAAGTCGCCGCCGGTGCCGCGCGGAACGATCCCCAGCTCGGTCCGCGCACCCGCGCCGGCGGCCAGGATCCCGTGCGCCACCTCCGAGACGGTTCCGTCCCCCCCCAGCGCCACGATCAGCCGCCGCCCCGCCGCCGCCTCGCGTTCGGCGATCGCGCAGGCGTCGCGGGCGCTGGTGGTGAAGGCGCTGTCCAGCTCGCCCAGCCCGTCGACGAGCGCGCCGCGCACGCGCGCCCAGCGCGCCTCGTTGAGGCCGCGTCCCGAGCGCGGGTTGACGATCACCAGGGGGCGAGCGAGGTCCAAGCCAGTGACTTTCTAACAGATGGCCCGGCCACCCGGCTATCCTGCGCGCCCAATGTCGATGGCGGTCGGGATGCTCTTCGGCCTCGGCGCCAGTGCCTCCTGGGCGCTGGCCAACGTCGCGATCCAGCGGGCCGGGCGCGCGGTCGGCGCGCTGCAGGGGTTATTCTGGGCCCAGCTGGTGGGGATCGCCATCGCCGCGGCCGGCGCCGGGCTGCTCGGCGAGCGCCCGGCCGTGCCGACCGGCGCCGATGCCGCCTGGATCGCCGTCGCCGGCGCGTCGGGCCTGGTCGCCTACGTCGGCATCTTCTACGCCTTCGAGCACGGCCGGCTCACGCTGGCGGTCCCGATCATGTCGTCGTGGGCCGTGCTCTCGTCGGCGCTGTCGCTGTTCCTCTTCCATGAGCGCCTCGCCGCGGGCCAGCTCGGGGGAGCGGCGGTCGTCATCGCGGGCGCGGTGGTGGTCGGACGCCACGCCCAGCGCTCCGACGGCCCGGACGGGAGCGGACGCCGCTGGCTCCCCGCCGCGGTCGCCGCTGCGCTCGCCTTCGGCGTCCTCATCCCCGCGATGCGGCGGCTCACGCCCGTGTTCGGCGCGGTCGGCACCGTGGGCGTCGTCTACGCGGCCGACCTGGCCCTGGCCCTGCCGCTGGCGCTCGCTTTCCGGGTCCGCTTCCCGCTCCCGCCGGCGGCCGCCTGGCCGGCCATCGTCTTGTCCGGACTGTTCGAGACGGCCGGCTCGGCCTGCATCACGCTCGGCGCTCGGCACGCGCCGCTGGCGATCGTCTCGCCGCTGGCCAGCCTGGCCTCGGCCTTCACGGTCCTCTACGCCTGGGCGATCCTGCGCGAGCGCCCCGCGCGCGGCGTCCTGCTCGGCGCCGCCCTGGTCTCCGCGGGCGTCGTCGTCCTCGCGCTGTAGCTCAGGCGGCGCGCTTTCGGGAGGGCAGCCGCGGAGGGAAAGTCTCGCCGATCGCGGCACAGTAACGTTGCAAGGTAGAGACTTTCACGTCTGCGCCAGACTCAAGCTTGCTGATCACTGAGGCAGCCGTTCCCATCCGCGCGGCTACCACCGTCTGGCTGATCCCGAGAGCTGAGCGTCGGGCGGCCAGTGCCTTAGCCAAGACTCGTCGCCGCTCCGCCTCCGCCATGAGCACCGGAAAACGAGGGTTCCTTCTGGTTCGCTCAGCAATCATCTCGTCCAGAAAATCCTTCGGCAT
>DATNDC010000019.1:0-4015 GCA_035607055.1 Polyangia bacterium | reverse complement strand
TGGCGGACACCGTGGCGTTGCTCGAGGCGCGCGGCTTCGCGGAGGGGAGCAGCGACGGCCCGGGGCACTACGTCGTCGAGCGCGCGTTCGTCCAGAAGTGAGCCCGACCCTTCGACGCGGGGCCGGCCCGGCAGGCGGCAGTGCTCTGTCCTTTCGGTTTCCGTTGGCATTGTCGATCGGGATCGTGTCGCTGCTCCTGGGCGGCCTCCTCGCATTGAACGGATACCTGGCGATCAGGAACTACGCCTTCACCTTCTTCGGACAGCTCCCCGGCTCCCGTGCCGTTCAACCTTGCTCCGCGGACGGACAGACCTAGAAGAGATCCGATGATCACCGATGACGAGCTGTCGGCCCTCGAGGCCTACTGGCGGGCCGCGAACTTCCTGACCGTCGGCCAGATCTATCTTCAGGAGAACCCCCTGCTGCGAGCCCCGTTGCGACCGGAGCAGATCAAGCCCCGGCTGCTCGGGCACTGGGGGACCTCGCCGGGGCTGAATCTCATCTATGCGCACATGAATCGAGCCATCCGGCTCCGTGACTTGAACGCCATCTTCCTGGCCGGTCCCGGACACGGCGGCCCGGCGGTCCTGGCGAACGTTTATCTCGAGGGGACTTATTCCGAGGTGTATCCGGCCGTCACCCGGGACGAGCATGGGCTGCGGACCCTCTTCCGTCAGTTCTCGACGCCGGGTGGCGTGCCGAGCCACGTCTCGCCCCCCACGCCGGGATCGATCCACGAGGGCGGTGAGCTCGGGTATGTCCTGACGCACGCCTTCGGCGCCGTGTTCGACAACCCGGATCTGCTGGCGGTCGCGGTGGTCGGCGACGGCGAGGCGGAGACCGGGCCGCTCGAAGGATCATGGAAGGGGGTGAGCTTCTTGAACCCGGTGCGGGACGGGGCCGTGCTGCCGGTGCTCCACCTCAACGGATACAAGATCTCGGGCCCCACGGTGCTGGGACGCGCCACCGACGAGGAGATCGCGGCGCTCCTCGGCGGCCACGGCTACCAGCCGGTCTTCGTGTCGGGACACGAACCGCGCGCCGTCCACCGGGACTTCGCCGCCGCTCTCGACCGCTGCCTCGACGCCATCGCCGACGTGCAGCGGACGGCGCGCGCGGCGGGCAAAATCTCGGCGCGCCCACGCTGGCCGGTGCTGGTGCTGCGGACGCCCAAGGGGTGGACGGGACCCAGGGAGGTCGACGGGGTTCCGATCGAGGGGACGTTCCGGGCGCACCAGGTTCCGCTGGGCGAGGTTCGGACCAATCCCGCGCACCTCGCCGCGCTCGAACGGTGGATGAAGAGCTATCGCCCGGAGGAGCTGTTCGACGGCCGTGGCGCTCTGGTGGAGAGCCTGAGGACCCTGGCGCCTGGCGGAGATCGGCGGATGGGCGCCAACCTCCACGCGAACGGCGGAAGGCTGTGCGTCCCCCTCGCGCGGCCCCCCCTCGAGCCGTACGCCGTCGCGGTCTCCGCGCCCGGCGCCGAGCGGCGGGAATCGACCCGCCAGCTCGGTCTGTGGCTGCGCGACATCTATCGCCGCAACCCCCGAAGCTTTCGCCTCTTCTGTCCCGACGAGACCAACTCCAACCGGCTCGGCGCCGTGTTCGAGGCCGAGAACCGCTGCCTGGTCGAGCGGATCGAGCCCGGCGACGACCACGTGTCGACCGACGGCCGGGTCATGGAGGTCCTGAGCGAGCACAACTGCGAGGGGTGGCTCGAAGGGTACGTGCTCACGGGACGTCACGGTCTGTTCGCGACCTACGAGGCGTTCGCCCTCATCGTCGCCTCGATGGCGACCCAGCACGCGAAGTGGCTGGAGGCGTGCGGCGACCTTCCGTGGCGGGCGCCGATCCCCTCGCTCAACCTCCTGCTGACCTCGACCTGCTGGCGCAACGACCACAACGGATTCAGTCACCAGGGCCCGGGCTTCATGGACACCATCCTGTCGAAGAAGGGGACGGTCGCCCGCATCTACCTGCCGCCCGACGCGAATTGCCTGCTCTCCACCGCCGACCACGCTCTGGCCAGCCGCAACTACGTCAACCTCATCATCATCGACAAGCAGCCCGAGCTGCAATGGTTGGAGCTGGGAGCCGCCCGGGCCCATTGCGCCGCCGGCGCCTCGATCTGGGCCTGGGCGGGGAACGACGCGGGCGCCACGCCGGACGTGGTGCTGGCCTGCGCGGGCGACGTGCCGACGCTGGAGACCTTGGCCGCGGCCTGGTGGCTCCGCCAAAAGGCGCCCGAGCTGCGGGTGAGGGTGGTGAACGTCGTCGACCTGATGTCTCTGTTTTCGCCGGAGGAGCACCCTCACGGCATGACCGACGATCGGTTCGCCTCGATGTTCACGGCGGATACGGACGTCGTCTTCGCCTTCCACGGCTACGCGGGCGCCGTTCACTACCTCCTGCACGGCCGGCCGGCGCCGGCGCGCTTTCACGTCCGCGGCTATCGGGAGGAGGGGACGACCACCACGCCGTTCGACATGGTGGTGCTCAACCAGACCAGCCGGTTTCATCTGGCGGCCGAGGCTCTCCGCCGAGCCCGCCGCCCGCCGCCCCAGGCGGATCTCCTGATCGACGAGTGCGCCGCCATCCTGAAGAAGCACCGCGCCTACGTGCGCGAGCATTTCGAGGACCTGCCGGAGATCCGCGACTGGACCTGGACGACGCCGTGAGCGCTCGCCCGGACGCCGCCGTCTTGTGCCTGAACAGCGGCTCGTCGTCGGTCAAAGTGGCGCTCCTGCTTCCTGACGGCGCCGGCTCGCGGGCCGCGCCGGGCGAGAGATCGGGCGCGCCGCGTGCCGCCGACGTGACCGTCGAGTCGATTGGCTCCGAGCACGGTCGGGCTCGGGCGCGGGGGACGGCAGGCCCAGGGGCGATCGAGCAGTCGGTCGGGCGCGTCGACCACCAGGCGGCCATCGAGATCGCCCTCGATCTCGTGAGCCGGGTCGCGGATCGGACACCAGAGGTGGTCGCGCATCGGGTGGTCCACGGCGGCCTCCGGTATACGGCCCCGGCCCGGGTCGACGACGCCCTGGTCCGCAGCTTGGAAGAGATGGTGCCTCTGGCGCCTCTCCACCTCCCGGCGTCGGTCGCCGGCATCCGGGCGACGCTCCGCCGCTGGCCCGACCTGCCGCAGGTCGCCTGCTTCGACACCGCATTTCACGCGACGCTGCCCGAGGTCGCGCGCCGGCTTCCCCTCCCGGACAGCGTCCTCGGCGAGGAGGTGCGGCGCTACGGGTTCCACGGCCTCTCCTATTCGCACGTGATGTGGGTGCTCGGACCGACGCCGGCGCCGCGGATCGTGATCGCCCATCTCGGGAGCGGCTCGAGCCTGGTGGCGGTCAAGGACGGGCGCGCGATCGACACCACGATGGGCTTCACGCCCACCGGCGGGATCCCGATGGGGACCCGAACCGGCGATCTGGATCCCGGCGTTCTGTTCTACCTGGCGCGGAATCGCCGGCTTTCGATCGACGAGCTCGAGCGGCTCTGCGAGCGGGAGGGCGGCCTCCAGGCGATCGGCGGGACACCCGACATGCGGGAGCTCCTGGCGCGCGCGCCGCGCGATCCGGACGCCGCCGCGGCGATCGCGACGTACGTCTACGCGATCCGCAAGGCCGTCGGCGCCTTCGCCGCGGCGCTCGGCGGGCTCGACCTGCTGGTGTTTACCGGGGGAATCGGCGAGCACGCGCCGGCGGTGCGTCTCGAGGCCTGCAGAGAGCTCGGTCATCTCGGAGTCGAGATCGATCTCGACCAGAACCGTCTCGACGTTCGGACCATCAGCCGCCCGGGGAGCGCCTGCGAGGTTCTGGTGATCCCGGCAGACGAGGAGAGCGCGATGGCCCGGGATGCCCGCGCCTCGGCCAGAGCGTGAACATCGTCACCGCACGCCGATGCGGCCAGGCGATGAGGACGGTGGGAGCAAGCGATCGCATGCTTGGCATCGTGGTCTCCTCAATAGACGCGAACGTCGACGCCGGGCGCGCGGCGCCTCACGCGCGCCGCGGCC
>DATNDC010000007.1:0-25562 GCA_035607055.1 Polyangia bacterium | reverse complement strand
AAGCTGCGCAGGCCGTAGCCGTCGCGCACGATCATCCCGTTCGGCGTCACCACCAACGTCGCGCGCTTGTGCCCGGCGAGGGCCGGATCGCGCTCGGGCGGCAGCGCCAAGATGAAGAGGGCGATGGTCCCCAGCGCCAAGAGCGCGGTCGGCGGCCGGCTCAACCCGGCCAGCAGGGCGGCCGCGGTGGCGACCCCCACCAGCGCCGCGAAGACCGCCAGGACCCGCCGCTGCGTCGCCTCCGGATCGCGGGCGAAGAAGGCCACCGTCCCGGGCGGCACGCGGCCCGCGTCGACGCTCAACAAGGCTTCGACGTCGCTCATCGATGATTGCATCGTCGGTCCCTCGCTGCCCTTGAGTTTGGCTCGAACGTAATCATTGTAAGAACCGCACGCAGCTCGTCTCCTTTTTCGACGCAGAAAATTGAGGTGTGCAACCGGAGGCGCCTCACACACATCGAACGGGTCCGCCGGGTCGAAACATGACAGCCACCCCACTCACCGCAGCGCCAGCGTTCCTGACCGCCAGGTCGGCGCGCTCCAGCGCTTGAAGGCGACCAGCTTGTCGGCGCTGCTGGCCCACTTCTCGACCGAGAGCGCCGCCGTGACGAGCACCTGGAACCGGCGGGCGACGTGGCCGGCGGCCCGGGCCTCGCGGACGACCAGCAGGTGGGCGCCGTCGGGCGAGAAGCCGGCGCATTCGACGTAGCCGACGTCCGGAACGGTCGTGGCCGCGGTGAGGGTGTCCCACCCCCAGCTGCCGTCGGCGGCGCGGCGCAGGACCCACAGTTCCGTCCAGGCGGGGAGCGGCTGGACGGCCAGCGTCGCCACGTCACCCGACGCCGCCCAGCGCAGCGCGCTCGGCCAGACGACGGCGAACGTGCAGCGCTCGGCCAGGAGGCGCGCCTTGTCGCCGGAGCCGTCGCTGACGCGCACGCAGGTCTCGCCCGGAGCGCGTGGCCCGAACGTCACCTGGGCGGCGCGGCGCGGGCTCGACTTGGGAGGGAGCTCGCTGGCCCAGCGCGAGGCCCCCACCCGGACGGCGGTCTCGTCGTAGAGGTCGAGATCCTCGGGGGCCAGGACGCCCCGGTCGCAGAGGGCGAGCTCGCGGACGGCCGCCGCCTCGGCGCGCGACGCGGCGTCGGCCTGCCCCTGCCGGGCCTCGTCGAAGGCGCGCCAGGCGAGCGCCTCCGCCTGGCGCAGCCGCACCCGCCCAGCCAGCGAGGCCGGCAGCGCGTTCGTGGCGGCGAAGTCGATCGACTCGAGCGCCCGCAGCCGCCGGTCGTTCCAGAGCCGCGCCTCGGTGGGCGGTTGTGCCGGGTCGCGGCAGGGATCGACCGAGAGAAAGAGCGCGGCACGCGCCCGCTCAGCCGGCGCGGCGCGGGGCGAGGCGAGCACCTCGGCCCAGGCCTCGCCGTCGTAACAGATCCGCCCGCGCCCGCTCGGCTCGTCCGGCTCGACCACCTCGAACTTCACGCCGTAGCTCTCGGCCACCGCGACGTGCGCGGCCAGCGCGGCGTCCTTGGCGTCGGTCCGCCGGGCCGAGGCCCGGCGCGCCAGCCGGTCGGCCATGCTGCCGATGGCGGCCAGAAGCCCGCTGGTGTCGGCGCCGGCCGGCGCCGCCCGGAGCGCAAGCGCCGCGGTGCCGATCCCCAGCGATTCGTAGCCGCTGGCGTCGCGCAGGAAGCGCACGACCGCGGCCAGCTCGGGTGCCGTCTCCGCGTCCACCCGGTACTCGCGTACTTGCGAGGGGCGGAGGTACCCCGGGCGCTCATGGCGGTGGTCGTACACCTTGAGGAAGCCAGCCGCCTCGCCACGCACCTCGAGCCAGTCCCCCCGCCACAAGGTGGCCTGGGCGGGGGCGTCGTCGCGAGGAGCGTTGCGGAGGACGGCCGGATCCTCGGCGACCAGGGCGACCAGCAAAATGGCGGCGGGGGTCATGTTATTCCCCCTCCGCGGCGGCGTTGTCGTGGGCCGGCGTGGCGTTGGCGACGGGGGGGCTGGGCGTCGCGGGGGCCGCCCCGGCGCGCGCCTGCAGGCCGAGCAGGCCGCCCGCGAAGAACCCGCCCGCCGACGGCGGCGCCACGATCACCTGGATCTTGTCCGACAGCTTGTCGGCCAGCGTCTTCTGGATCAGCAGCGGGTTCTTGGCGATGAGCGCCGAGTCGCGCGCCAGCTGGTCGGCGTTGGCCTTGCCGGTCACCTCGATCCGGTAGGCGTCGGCGTCGGAGAGCTTCCGGCGCGAATCCGCCTCGGCGGCGGTCTCGATCTTGCGCGCCTCGGCGTCTCCTTCGGCGTCCTTCATCCGCTGCACCTTGCGCGCCTCGGCCTCGAGGCGCCGCTGCTCGATCTCCTTCTCCTTGAGCGGCAGCACGTGCTTCATCGCCTCCTCGCGCGCCTTGGCGGCGATGATCTCCTCCGAGGCGGCGGCCTCGGCCGCTTTCTCTCGCTGGACCTTGGCGGCGTCGCCCTCCAGCTCGGACTCCTTCACCTTCTTCTCTTTGAGCTGCAGCGTGTAGCGCATCTTCTCGGTGGCCAGCTCCTCCGAGAGCATCCCCTCGAGGCCGGCCCGATACTGCGCCGGCAGGTCGACGTGCCCGAGGTAGAGCGAGCGGACGGTGATGCCGTCCTTGCCCAGCAGATCGCGCAGCTCGCCCTGGATGTCGTCCTGGATCTCCGCCCGCTTGTCGGTGAAGATCTCGCGCACCGTGCGCTTGGACAGCGCGCGGTGGAGCACGCCGTCGACGACCGGCTCGATCAGATCGGCGCCCACGTTGACCGGCAGCCGCTTGGCCACCTGGCCGACGCGCGCCGGATCGAGCGCGTAGCGGACGGTGACCGCCACGCCGATCGACAGCCCCTCGACCGACTGAAACGGCGCCGGCCCCTCGGCGGTGGCGCTCTCGGTCGGACGGTAGATCTGGTCCCGCAGGGAATAGCGCCGCAAGTCGTGCACGAGCGGCACCATCAAGGTCGGCCCTTCGGGGACCACGCTCACGCCGCCGGTGAGGCGGTTGACGCGCACGCCGACCTCGCCCGCCGGAACGACCTGCACGGGCGGCCGGAACCAGAGCAGCACGCCGAGGCCGACCAGCGCGGCCGCGGCCAGGTACCGGCGGCCGCGCGCGCTGCCGAACACCTCGAGGCAGCCGAGCACGACGGCGGCGCCGGCGGCGCGGAAGAACACGTAGAGCTGGAAGCCAATCTTTTTGAAGCGATCCTTGAACGTCTCCATGGGCGATCTCCTTTCGACGGCGGTCGCGACTGCAGCGGCCGTGCCGAACCCGCGGGCCCTTCGTTTGCCGCGCGCCGGAAGCGCACGCTCCGGCGGATCTATGTTTTGAATATTTGTTTCTATATAATCGAGACGTGGAGACGGCGCGCTGGCTGGCCCGGGTAAGGCACGATCTGGTCAAGCGCCTGGTCTGGCCGGCGCGCGACCGGCGGGATCTGGGCGGCGCGCCCGGGCCCGGCGAGCTCCGTGCCCAGCTGGTCGACGACGAGGGAGAGCCCACCTCCGCGGCGGCGCTCTGGGCCGCGCTCCGGGCCGAGGGCCCCGCCGGGCCGGCCGTGACGCGCTTCGAGACAGCGCTCGAACGGGCGGTCGCCGCCGCCGCGGCCGGCCAGATGGACGGCGTGCTGGCGCTCGAA
Organism: Polyangia bacterium; assembly: GCA_035607055.1. GTDB lineage: Bacteria > Myxococcota_A > Polyangia > Fen-1088 > Fen-1088 > JADGRB01. The sequence goes on along the minus strand of DATNDC010000007.1, from coordinate 21,912 downwards.
TCGGCGTTCGACGAGCTGGCGCAGGCCATGGACCTGGCCCGGGCCTTGAAAGAAGGAGAATAGATGCCGCGTCTTCTGGTGATCGACGATCGCGACCAGACGGTGGAGATGGTGCACCGGCAGATGCCGCAGTTCGAGACCGTCACCCGCTGCGACCGCGACGTCCCCTGCCAGGTCTGCGAGGAGCGGACGCGCGGCTGCCCGCTCCGCTGCGCGCACGACTACGCGGAGGCGGCCGAGGCGCTGGGGCGCCAGTCCGCGCTCCCCGATCTGGTGGTGCTCGACCTGCACTTCGCGCTCCCCGAAGAGCGGCTGCTCCCGGCGGACAAATCCGAGCTGCCCGAGGAGCCGAAAGCGCGGCGCCCCGCGATCGAGGCGCTGCGGCGGCGCCAGGGGCTGCTCATCCTCGAGAAGCTGCGGGCCTCCTACCCGACGCTGCCGGTGGTCATGCTGACCACCACGGGATCGGACCTGGGCGCCGAGCGACCGGCCGACCCGCTGGTCTACCTGTGCGAGAACGAGGTGGTCGACAGCCGCAGCCTGGCGGCGGAGATCTCGCGCGCGCTGGCGCTCTCGCACAGCGCGCAGGAGGGGCCGATCTTCTGGGGGCGCGCGCCGGCGATGACCGAGCTGCGCCGGCAGATCGAGACGCTGGCCCGCTCGCCGCTGCCGCTGCTGGTGGAGGGGGAGACCGGCACCGGCAAGAGCTTCCTGGCCGAGCACGTCATCCACCCGCGCTCGGGCGCCAAGGGACCGCTCATCGTGACCGATCTGTCGACCGTGCCGGCCCCGCTCCTGGCGGCGCACCTCTTCGGCGCCCGCCGCGGCGCCTACACCGGCTCGGTCGAGGACCACGCCGGCGTGTTCGAGCAGGCGCACGGGGGGACGCTCTTCCTCGACGAGATCGCCAACCTCGATCTCGACCTGCAGCGGCAGCTCTTGCTGGTCCTCGAGCGGGGGACGGTCACCCGCCTCGGCGACGCGCGGCCGCGCCCCGCCGCCCCCAAGCTGGTGGCGGCCACGCACGAGGACGTCGAGGCGCTGGTGCGCGCCGGGCGGTTCCGGGCCGACCTCTACATGCGCCTCAACCCGGCCACCCGGCTGCGCGTGCCGGCGCTGCGCGAACGGCGCGCCGATCTGCCCGATCTGGTCCGCTTCGCCTTTCTCGAGGCGCTGCGCTCGGAGCCGCTGCGGCCGCTCGCGCGCGCCTACCTGGCGCGCTTCCCCACGCCGGACGACTTCGCCGACGGCGAGAGCGTGGTGGTGTTCGGCCGGCCGCGCGCCGCCGCCGCCCGCCGCGACGCCTTCTCGATCTTCGTCAGCCGCGAAGCGCTCGAGCGGCTGACGGAGCACGACTGGCCGGGCAACCACCGCGAGCTGCGCCTCTTGGCAGCCAACGCGCTGGTCTTCGCGCTCAGCCAGCACCTCGACGCCACGCAGGCCGCCCCGGCCGAACGCGCGCCGGCGGTGCTCGACGTCCCCGATCCGCTGCTGGCGCGGCTCCTCGGCGCGGTGAGCGCGGCGCGCCCGCGCGCCCAAACGGCGCCGGCGCGCAACGGCGGGCGCCGCGTGGAGGTGGCGGTGGCCCCCGCGGGGAGCTTCGCCCGGCTCTCGGCCGACGTCGAGCGGCAGTACCTGCGTGCGGTGTTCGACGCTTGTGCCGGCGACCTCGAGAAGATGGCGCGCGAGCTGCTGGGCCCGCGCGGATCGTCCCGCCAGGTCCACCTGAGACTGAACCAGCTCGGCCTCAAGCTGCGTGACCTGCGGGGGACGCGCGGGTGACGGCGCCCCTCCTCGTCGTGCTCGCCCTGGCGGGGGCCGACGGGGGCGTCGCGCCCGACGCGACGCCGGCCCCGGTCGCGGCGGCGCAGGCGAGGCCCGCCGCGCCGCCGGCCGCCCGCGCGTCGGCGCGCGCCGACCACGCCGAGGCGATGGCCCGCCTGCGCGCCGGCGACTACGCCACCGCAGCCGACCTGTTCGCCAAGGCGGCCGAGCGCGAGCCGGGAAACGCCGCCTACGCCACCGACCTCGGCTTCGCGCTCGGCAAGGCGGGGCGCCGCGCCGAGGCGGAGACCGTCCTGCGCGCCGCGATCGACAAGGACCCGCACCGGTACTACGCCTACGCCAACCTGGCCGATCTGCTGGCCGACGATCCGACGCGCTGGGAGCGGCGCGAGGCGACCATCACCTTCCTGGAGAAGGGGCTGGAGGCGCTGAAGGACGACCGCAAGGGGCGCTTCAACCTGCTGCTCGGGATCGCCGGTTTCGAACGCGCGGTGGGGCGGACGGCGGCCGCGCGGGGCCGGCTGCAGCCGCTGCTCGCGCCCGAGGCGCCGCCGCTCTCGCGCGCCCAACGCAAGCGGGTGCTCGATCTGCTCGACGGGATCGCGCTCGACGAACGCGCGCAGGCGCTGGCCGACTGGCCCGCGCCCCGCATCGAGGAGAGCGACGCCGCGCGCGCGGCGACGGCCGACGATCTGCTCCGTGACGGGCACGCCGAAAAAGCGTTGCCGCTCGTCGACGCGCTCTGCGCGCGTTACCCGAGCGCGGCGTCGCTGCGGGTGGCGCGCGCGCAGGCCCTGGAGGCGCTGGGTCGGCTCGACGAGGCGGCGCGCGATCTGGAGGTCGCCGTCAACCTCGAGCCGTCGAACGCCGAAGCCTGGCGCACGCTCGGCCGCCTGCTGGCGGCCCACGGCGGCGCGCTCGAGCTCGAGCGGGCCGACGAGGCGCTGCGCCAGGCGCTCACGCTCGAACCGGCCTGGTCGGACCTGCGCGCCCTCCGGGCTCAGATCGCGCGCCGGCGCGCGGTGGTCAGCGCGCCCGCGCCGCGCGGGGTCGTCCCTTCGGAGCACGCGCGCGCCCTCTACCAACAGGCCGAGGAGTGGATCGACGTCGGCGATCCGATCGGCATGGGACGCGATCTGGTCGAACAGGCGCTGGCCGACTCGCCAGGGTTCGTCGCCGCGGCGGTCTCGCTCTACGCGCTGGGCGGCAGCGTCCCCCCGGCCACCATCGACGCGCTCCACGACGACGGAGCGGGGCTGTGGGCGCTGGCCTCCGGCGTGCGCAAGCTCGGCAAGGCGGGCCCGGAGACCGACGCGCTGGTGCGCCCCTGGATCGATCGCGCCGTCGAGCTGGACGTCCAAGAGGCGCGCTTCGCGCGGGCGGTGGGGCGCGCGGCGGCGGGCGATCGGGCGGGCGCGCTCGCCGACCTTTTGGCCTACGTGGCCCGCGAGCCGAACCCCGAGCACCTGGCGGAGGCCCGCGCCCTGCGCGCCGGGCTGGAGGCACGGTCCGCGCGGCCCGGCCCGCAAGGCGACGGCGCGCGGCTGACCCCGCAGCTCCTGGCCCGCATCCGCCTCATCGAGGATCGACCGGAAGCCGCGCTGCGCGCCCTCGGCGGGAGCTGCGCGCCCGGGCTCGGCGTCGACCGCCTGATCGCCATCGGGCAGGTCTACGAGTATGCCGACGAGCGGACCGCGGCGCGTGCCTGCTACGAGCTGGGCGCGGCGACCGGCGATCGCATCTCGCTGGTCCGCCTGGCGCGCCTGGCGGCCCGCCTGCCCGACGGCGAGCTCGGCGCCGCCGACCGGCGGCTGCTGAGCCTCGCGGCGAGCGCCGGCGTCGGTGCGGCCCGCTGGGCGCTGGCTCGACTGGACCGGAGCGCCGGCCAGGAGCTGACGGCGCTCGGCGAGACGCGGGCCGCGCTGGCGGCCGCGGCCCAGGCGCCGAGCGACGCCGACCTCTGGGTCCCGTCCGCACGCGACGCCGAGCGGGAGCTCTCGGAGTCGAGCCGCCTCTCCGAGAACGCCCGCCTGGGCGACCGGCGGCGCCTGGCGCTGGAAGTCGCCGTCGCGCTGCTGTTCGTCGCGGCGCTGGTCGGACGGCGCTGGCGCGGTCAGACGTTGGCGGCCGCGCTCCGCCGGCGCCCCGCCCTCTTCCCCGAGGTCGCGCGGGCGGTCGGTGAGCTGCGGCACGACGTCCTCAAGCACCGGGCCGGCGTCATCGGCGCGGTCGCCGACCCCCAGGTTCCGCCCGAGGAGATCGCGCGCGCGCTCACCGAGCCGCGCCCGACCTCCGCCGTCGTGAGCGGAATCTACGACCGCCTGGCTCTGGCGGCGCGGGCTGCCGGCGCGCCGCTGCGGCCGCTCGCGCGCGAGCCGGTGTTCGGCGCGCTGGTCCGCGATCTGGCGCGCGCCGAGCTGCTCGCCACCCGCGCGCCCTGGCAGGGGGACGACCGCGAGGAGCTGGCCGCGCTCGATCGCCGCCTGCGCGGCGCGCACGCCGACGCGCTCGACGCGCTCCTCGAGATGGGCCCGCGCACCCGGCTCGACGCCGCCACGCTGTCGCGCTGGATCTCCGGCCTGGAGGCGGAGGCGCGCCGCGCCGGCGGCGGCTGGACCGCCCCGGGTCTGTCGCTCGCCGAGCTGGACCTCGATTTCCCCGTCGAGCTCGACGCGCTCGGCGCCGTGTTCGGCAACCTCCTGCGCAACGCCGTGGCGGCGGTGGCCGGCGCGCCCGAGGCGCGGGTCGTCGTCCGCGCCGACCGCGAACGCGACGTCACGGGCCGCCAGTGGGTCACGCTGCTGGTGGCCGACTCGGCGCCCGCGCCGCTGACGCTCGAATCGATCGAGGCGCGCGAGAGCGGGCGCGGCCTGGCGATCGTCCGCGATCTGGTGCGCGCCTGGCGCGGCCACCTGGTCGTGCGCCCCGAGCCGGCGCCGCTGGTCAAGCAGGTGGGGGCCTCGTTTCCGCTGTGAGCGCCCCCGCCACCGGCCGCCTGCGCTTCGTCGTCTGCGAGGACGGCGACGAGTACCTGCAGCGGTTCCGCCGCTTCCTGGGCGAGACGTTCGATTTTCTGCCGGCGCGCGACTTCGCCGAGGCGCTCCGCGCCGCGCCAGGCGCCGACGGCCTGCTCCTCGACCTCGACTTCCGCCGCACCCCGCCCGAGAAGCTGGTCGACGAGCGGGGGCCCGCGCCGGCGCCGCTCGACGCCGGAACGCGCGCGCGCCTCGCGGAGACGCAAGGGATCTTGATCCTGCGGCGGCTGCGGGCGGCCGGCCTGGCGACCCCGGCGGTTCTGTTCGCCGATCTCGACGACGCCGATCAGCACGCCTTCCTCGAGCGGACCTTGGCCCCGCTCACCGTCGCCGGGAGCAGGCAGGGGATCTCCGAGATCGCCGCGCTCCTGCGCGCCACGAGAGCGGACCTCCGACGCGGGTAGCGGGCGCCGTCGCGAACATCGCAAACCGGTGCTACGGTCACACTCGGGCGATCCTCCGGTGAACCGTCACGCGACCACCCTGCTCCTCGGATGCGCGCTCGCCGCGCTCGCCGCGCGTCCGGCCTTCGCCGAGCCGCCGCCCTCCGGCCAGCCCGAGCCGAAGCCTGCAGAGCCGTCCGGAGCCCCGGCGCTGCCCGCGGCGCCGCCGCCCGCGGCGCCGCCGCCCGGGTTGGTCACGATCCCTCCCGCGCTCCCGGAGGCCCCTCCATCGGCGGAGGCTTCCGAGCCGGAGCCCGAGGCCGTGCCCGAGGCGTCGCCACCGCCGGAACCCCGCTTCGGGGACGCCGGGCAGGTCGTCCTCGACGGCGTGCTCGGCGCCAGCTTTGGTCATCTCGGCTACAGCTCGGGCGGTACCGCGTCGACCACGTTCAGCGTACAGCCGGCGCTAGATTATTTCTCCTCGAGCGGCGTGTCCGAGGGGGTCTCGGCGTTCTTTCGTTACGCCGACAGCAGCTCCGCGATCTACACCTCGGACCGGAGCTTCTCCTACGGTGTGACCGGCGCGGTCGGCTCCAATCTCTGGCTGGGCAAGCTGGTCTCGCTCTGGCCGAAGCTCTCTCTCGGCGTCTGGCAGACCCGCATCAGCCTTTCCAGCGTCTACGGAGGGTCGACCACCGTGAACGGCAGAGCCGTGGCGATCGGCTCCTCCACCGAGATCACCGAAAACGCGGTGTTCGTCGATCTCTACGTCCCGTTCCTGTTTCACCTGGCCCCGCACTTCTTCGTCGGCATCGGCCCCGAGGGGTACACCGACATCTTGAACTCGGCGAACGGAACCTCGAACAAGCGGGAATTCTTCGGTGCCTCCAGCACCGTGGGGGGCTGGTTCTAAGCCCGCCGCAGCCGCAGGGCGACGAGACAGCAGAGCGTCAGCGCCCCCTCGGTGATGAGGGTGGCCCAGGCGGCGCCCGGGCCGGCGAAGCGCGGGATGAGAAGCAGGTTGCTGACCACGTTGATGATCAGCATGAGCGCGGCGAACTGCAGGTTGCGCCGCTCGAGATCGCGCGCGATGAGGAAGTGCGTGAGGCCGTAGTTGAGGAAGAGGATCGGCAGCGCGCCGGCCAGCACCCGCAGCGAGGGGGCCGCCCGCGCGAACCCGGTCCCGTAGACCCGCGCGACGATCGAACCCGAGCCGAAATAGACCGCCGGGGCCACCGCCGCGCCCAGGCCCAACAGCAGCAGCACCAGCGCCGCCTCCCACCGGCGTTGGCGCGCGGGATCGTCCTTGGCGCGGGCGAGCGGCGGGAAGGTCGCCGTCAACACGACGGCCGGGACGATCATCAGCCCCTCGAAGATCTTGTAGGCGGCGCTGTAGGCGCCGACCTCGGCGTCGCTCGCGAACGCCTTGAGGATGACGACGTCCCCCTTGAAGTAGAGCAGCGCGAAGAGCGTCGCCAGCCAGAGCGGGAGCGCGGCCCGGGCGGCGCCCCGGGCCAGCTGGCGGTCGAACCGCCCTCCGCGCACGTCGAGCCCGTAGCCGCGGCGCAGGATCCGGAGGCCATAGATCCCGCTCGCGGCCAGCCCCGCGAGCAGGCCGACGGCCAGCGACGCCACGCTTCGGCGCGCGACGAGCGCCAGCAGACCCCCGAGGGCCATCAAGAGCGCGCGGGCGACGTTGAGCCGCGCCTCGTCCACCAATCGTTCGAAGCCACGGAAGACCGCCAAGAAGTAGTCGATGAAGGCATTGATCAGCGCGGCCAGCCCCAGCAGGACCAGCGCCTGGCGGGTGTCGCCCGGACCGGCCAGCAGGGCCGCCAGCCCAACCACCACCAGGTAGGGAATGGCGATCGCCAGGCGCAGCCGCAGCGCGGTCGCCACGATGGCCGGAGCCCGCGTCCGGTCGCGCGCCAGCGCGCGCGTGGTCCAGATGCTCATTCCCAGATCGGTGCAGAGCGCGAGCATGGTGGTGGCGGCGAAGGCGAACTGATAGCTGCCGAACGCCGCCGCCCCCAGCATCGGCGCGGCGACGATCACCAGCAAAAGACGGCCCGCTTTCTCCACCGGGACCGAGAGCGCCTTGACGATCACGTTCCCGAGCGCCGTCCTCCCCTCCGCGCCCAGCTCGCCCAGCGACATGCTCATGGGCTCAACCGTGGTCCTAACCGGCGGCCCGGCGAAAAAAGCGCATGGAAAGAATCCCGACGGCAGAGCATTCTTGGCGGATCCCGCCCCAAAACGCGGCCGCGAGAGCACTGTGACATGCTCGATCGGCGGCGACAACCGGCGCCCCAAACCATGAAGCTCGCCGTGGAGGTCACCACCTGCACCGCCGAACGGACCGGCGTGGGCTACTACACCGAGCACCTGGTCGACGCGCTCATCGCCACCGCGCGCCCCGGCGACGAGGTCACGCTGATCGGAAACCGCGCGCTGGCGCCGGCCGCCGCCGAGAAGTGGGCCGGGCGCCTGCGCACCGGCGGCGCGCAGCTGCGCTACGTCTGGATGCAGCGGGACGCCGGCCGGATGCTGGAAGAAGCGGGCGCCGACTTCGCTCTCTTCCCCAACTACCTGGCGCCGCTCGCCGCGCCCTGCCCGTACGTCAACGTGATCCACGACCTGGCGCTCATCCGGACGCCGCAGTTCTTCAACGCCCGCAAGCGCGCCCTCGTGCGGCCGCTCCTGCCGGTGGTGGCGCGCGGCGCGGTGGCGGTCGGCACCGTCTCGGAGGCCTCCCGTAGGGACGTCGTCGCGCTGCTCGGCGTCCCCGAGGAGCGGATCTTGATGTTGCCGGGCGCCCCCCACCCGGCTTGCCGCCCGCCCGACGCGGCGGCGATCGCGCGCGTGCGGGCCCGCTACGGGATCGAGCGCCCGTACCTGCTGACCGTGGGGACCTTGGAGCCGCGCAAGAACCTGCCTTTGCTCCTCCGGGCGTTCGACCGGCTGCGCGCGCGCACCGGAACGCCGGCCGGCGAGCTCGATCTGGTGACGGTGGGCGCGAAGGGCTGGCGCGATCGCGAGCTGCGCGCCGAGCTGGCCCTGCGCCTCGCCTCGGGGCGCGTCCATCTGCTCGGCTACGTCCCCGAGGAGGATCTGGTGGCGCTCTACGGCGGCGCGGTGGCCATGGCCTACCCGTCGCACTTCGAGGGATTCGGGCTGCCGGTGGTGGAGGCGATGGCCTGCGGGACGCCCGTGGTGGCCACCGACGTGGAGGCGCTGCACGAGGTGAGCGGCGGTGCCGCCGTGCTGGTGCCGCCCGGCGACGACGCGGCCCTGGCCGCCGAGCTGGCGGTGCTGGCCGAGGACCCGGCCGTCCGGGCCGCGGTGCGCGCCCGTGGCCTGGCCCGAGCGGCCGCGTTCTCCTGGACCATCCCCGCCGAGCGCCTCTGGGCGCTGGCCCACGAGACACGCGCGCGGCGCGCCACGCCCCGCCCCACCCCTTCGCCGGCGGTGCGCACGCCGGGCGGCGCCGACCCGCGCGACTGGGCGATCGCCGCCACCGTCGCCTACGCCGATCTGTTCGACGCCGCCGTGTCGGTCGACGATCTGGCGCGGTCGTGCCTGGGTGTCGCAATCGACGCCCCCGAGGTCGCGCGGCGCGCCGCCGCGGCGCCGCTGGCGCGGCTCGTGTCACTGGACCCGGGCGGCCACCTGACGCTGCGCGGGCGCGAGGCGCTGGTCGCCCGTCGCGCCGAGGGGATCCGGCGCACCGCCGAGCTTTTGGCGCAACACGAGCGGGTGATCGCGGCGCTGGCGGCGCTCCCCTTCGTGCGCGCGCTGGCGCTCTCGGGGGGGACGGCCCACCGCAACGCGCGCGGCGGCGACGACATCGATCTCTTCGTGGTGACCGCCGCCGGGCGGGTCTTCACCACCTACACGCTGCTTTTCCTGGCGAGCCGCCTGACCCACACGCGCGGGATCGTCTGCCCCAACTATTTGGTCGACGAGAACAACCTGCAGATCGCCTACCACCACGATCTGTTCACCGCGCACCAGGCGCTCTCGCTGGTGCCGATCGCCGGGCTCGACACCTTCGATCGTTTCGTGGCCGCCAACCAGGACTGGGTGCGGGGCTTCTACCCCGCCTACACGCCGCGCCCACCGGCGGCGGAGATCCCCCCTTCGGGCCTCCAGCGGATCGCCGAGCGGGGCCTGGGGCTCGCCGGCGAGGTGGTCGAGCGCTTCCTCGGCACGATCTGGCGTTTTCACCTCGGGCGGCGGGCCGCGCGGGCCCCGCGGGCCGACGTCGTCGTCTCGGGCGGCATCCTCAAGCTGCACCTCTCCGATCACCGCCGCCGCGTCCTGGCGCGGTTCGAGGCCCGGCTCGACGAGCTGCGGGCCACCTGGGGAGCGGAGCACCACGCGCCCCCCCCGCGCGCGGCGCTGCCGGCGTAACGGATGGAGACCGCCGGTCGCCGCGCGCCCGCCGGAGCCGTCGTCGCGTCCCTGCTCTCCGGAGCGGCCGTGCTGGTCGCGCTCGGCTACTTCCCGTCGCTGGCCTCACCGTTCGTCGAGCCCAAGCTGGCCGTGCTGGTGCTCGCGGGCGCGCTCGGCTTCGGCGCGCGCCTCTGGGCCGCAGCGACCGGATCGGCCGGCGCCCGCTGGGACCCGTTCGTGGCGCGCGCCGCGCAAGCGCTGCTGGCGGTGACCGTCCTCTCCGCGCTGGTCGCCGCCGGACGCGTGCCGCCGGGCGCCCCTTACGCCGCGACCGAGCTGGTTCGCCTGCTGGCGCTCTACGGAGTGGCCCTCGGCGCCGGGCTGGTGGCGGCGTCCGCCGAGGCGGCGGCGCCGCGGCGGCTCGTGGAGGCGATCGCCAGCGCCGCCGCGCTGGTCGCGTTGCTGGGCCTCCTGCAGCACCTGGGGCGCTCGCCGTTCCCGCTCCCGACGATCAGCGTTCCCGGCTCGACGTTCGGCAACCGCAACGTGGCCGCCGAGGCGGTGGCGATGGCCCTCCCCTTCGGGCTCGGCCTCTTCGCCTCGGCCGACGCGACCGAGCCCGCCTCTTCGCCGCGCCGGCGCCTGGCCGCGCTGCTGGTGGTTCTCCAGATCGTGTACCTGGCCGTGGCGCGGGCGCGCGGCGCCTGGGTGGGAGGCGCGCTCGGCGTCGCCGTCTTCTGCGCGCTCGGCCGGCCACGCCCCTCCCGCGCGGCGATCGCGGCCGCCGTCGCGATCGGGGCGCTGGCCGTCGTCGCGGCGGCCGTTCCGGGACACTGGACCCAGCACGATTCGCGCGACGTCAAGCGGTTCGAGCCCGCCGCGCGCGTGATCTCCGAGGCGGTCGATCCCGCGTCGCCGGTGGCGCGCACGCGGCTCGCGCTCTGGCGGCGCACGCTGGCCCTCTATCGTGCGCGGCCGCTGCTGGGCGTCGGACCGGGGAACTTCCCGGTCGTCTTCCCGCGCTACGCGGAGCCCAACGCGGCGGCGGACGGCGTGCTCTCGCCGCTGGCGGTCCCGCGCCGCGCGCACGACGACCTCTTGGAGCGGCTCGCCGAAACGGGCCCGCTCGGCCTCCTGGCGCTGCTCGCGCTCTACGCCGCGCTGGGAGCCGCCGCCCTCCGTCGCGCCCGTCGCGCGCGCGACGAGAACCGGCCGGGTGACGCCGCCCAGGTCGCCGCCGGCGCCGGCGCCGTGGCCGCCTTCGCCGGCTGCGGCCTGACCGGGTTTCCCTTCGCCATGCCGGGCACGGTCTTCCTGCTGGGCGTGGCGATCGGCCTCCTGGCCGTCGACGCGGTCGACGGACGAACGCCGGCGCGGAGCGCCCCGGCGGCACCCGCCGCCCGCGTCGCCGCCGCGCTGGTCGCGGTCCTGCTGCTGGCCGGCGGCGGCTGGTGGTCGGCCCGTCGGATCGCCGCCGCCTACTGGCTCGCGCGCGCCGATGCCGCCCTCCACCGAGGGCCAGGCGTCGCGGAGGCCGAGACCGCGCTGCCATTTCTGGCGCGCGCCGCGCGCGCGGCGCCCCGGGATTTCCAGGTGGCGTTGCGCGCGTCGGCGGCGGAGCTCCGCGCCGGTCACCCGCCCGCCGCGAGCGACGAGGCCCGCCGCGCGCTCGACCTCGAGCCCGACTCGGCAAACGCCTGGGAGGCGCTGGCCCGCGCCCGGCTCGCGACCGGCGACGCCCGCGGCGCCGCCGAGGCCGCGGATCGCGCGCTCGCCATCCTGCACACCTACCCGGGCGCGCTCTACACCCGCGCCCAGGCCTCGACCCGCCTGGGCGACGACGCGCGCGCCGAGGCGGCCCGCGCCCGCCTGACCGCGCTGGCCGCCACCGACGCCGACGCGCGCCGGCTGCTCGACACGCTGCCCCGCGCGCCGGCGCGATCGGCGACGCCATGACGCCGCGGGTGGCGATCGTCCACGACTGGCTGGTCTCGATGCGCGGCGCCGAGCGCGTGCTCGAGTCGCTTTGTCGTCTCTACCCGCGCGCGCCGGTCTTCACCCTCCGCTACGACCCGCGCGCCGTCTCGGCCGAGCTCGCCGCCCGCGACGTGCGCACCACCTTCATCGACCGGCTGGCGCGCCGGCTGCCGCTCGGCCGCGCCGGGTTCCGCCTGCTGCTGCCGCTGTTTCCGAGGGCGATCGAATCGCTGCCGCTCGGCGGGTTCGACCTGGTCGTCTCCAGCAGCCACGCCGTCGCCAAGGGCGCCGTCGCGCCCCCGGGCGCGCTGCACGTCTCCTACGTGCACTCGCCGATGCGCTACATCTGGGAGGCGGCGGACGACTACGCCCCCTCGGTCCCCGGCGGGGTGCTCGGGCGAGCGGCGTTCGCCGCGCTCTCCCGCCGGCTGCGGCGGTGGGACGTGGCCGCGACGGCGCGCGTCTCGACCCTGGTGGCGAACAGCCTCTACACCCGGACGCGCATCCGGCGCGTTTACGATCGCGACGCCGAGGTGATCGAGCCGCCGGTCGACGCCGCCCGCTTCGCGCGCGTCCCCGATCCGCCCGCCGCCCCGGAGGCCGACCCGCTCTACCTCTGCGTCTCCGCGCTGGTCCCCTACAAGCGCGTCGAGTTGGCCGTGCGCGCCTTCGCCGCCCCGGGCCGCCGCGGGCGGCTGGTCGTGGTCGGCGACGGCCCCGAGCGGGCGCGCCTGGCCCGGCTCTGCGGTCCGAACGTCGAGCTGCGGGGCCGCGTGGGCGACGACGAGCTCCTCGCGCTCTACGCGCAGAGCCGCGCGGTGATCCATCCGGCGCTCGACGACTTCGGCATCGTCCCCGTCGAGGCGCTGGCGGCCGGGCGGCCGGTGGTCGCCTTCGCCGCCGGCGGAGCGCTCGATTCGGTCCGCGACGGCGAGACGGGCGTCCTCTTCGCCGAGCCGACGCCGGAGGCGCTGGGGGCCGCGCTCGATCGCCTGGAGCGGACCAGCTTCGCGCCGGCGCGGCTGCGGGCGGCGGCGCGGCGGTTCGATCGCGCCACCTTCGAGCAGCGCTTCGGCGCGCTCGTGGAGGCGCGGCTCAGCGCGCCCCGCGGCCCCTGAGAATCGCCGGGATCGTCCGCAGCAGGATAGCCAGGTCGAGCCCCAGGCTGAACCGATCGACGTAGTCGAGATCGAGCGCCATCCACGCCGCGAACGGCAGATCGCTGCGGCCCCCCACCTGCCACAGGCAGGTCAGCCCCGGACGCATGGAGAGCCGGCGCCGGTGGCCGCCGGTCAGCGCGGCGGTCTCCTCGACCGGCAGCGGGCGGGGGCCGACCAGGCTCATCTGCCCGCCGAGCACGTTGAAGAGCTGCGGCAGCTCGTCGAGGCTGAACCGCCGCAAGAAGCGGCCGAACGGCGTGACGCGCGGGTCGTTGGTCAGCTTGAAGACCGGCCCGTCCATCTCGTTTTGCGCCAGGAGCGCGGCCCGCTCTTCGTCGGCGCCGACGCGCATGGTCCGAAACTTCAGCATCCGGAACGGCCGCCCGTAGAGACCGCCGCGCCACTGCACGTACAAGACGGGCGTGCCGACGAAGAGGCGCGCCAGGAGCGCCAGCAGCAGGAGCACCGGGCCGAGGACGATCACCAGGACCAGCGCCAGCAGGCGATCGGCGATCGACTTGACGACCAGCGAGGGGACGCTGGCGCGGCGCCGCTGATAGACCAGATACTGCACGCGTCCGACCGATTCGACCTGCGGCGGCGGGAAGCCGTCGACCCCGCGCGACAGTGGCACCAGCGCCGGGATGCCGTGCTCCGTCAGGAGCTCGACGAGCGCGCGCGTCTCCTCCGCCGAGAGCGCCTCCGAGAGCACGGCCTCGTCGACCGGCTCGTCGCGCAGGCGCTGGGCCAGCTCGGCCGGGCCGCCGAAGTCGCCGCGCACCACCTGCCGCCCGCGCGCCCGCTCGATCTCCTGCAGCGCCTCCGGCCCGGCGCCGCCGATCACCAGCACCAGCGATTCGCCCCGCTGGCGCGCCGCGAACCGGCGCAGCAGGGAGCTCGCCACCAGCAGCAGCACGGTCGAGACGGCGAAGAAGATGGCGATGAGCGAGCGGTTGAGCGCCGTCTGCGCGGCCACCAAGATGAGCGCCACCGCTGCCAGCCCCCAGGCCTGCGTGATGAGCAGCCGCCGCACCAGCTCGGTGCGCGGGCCGGTCAGGACCCGGACCCGGTGAATGCCCAGCCGCTCGGCCGCGAACACCCAGATCGGCAGGTAGACGACCAGCAGGTGAGCGTACTCGCCGGGCGCCACCGGCGGCTTGAGGGACGGCAGCGCGTGCGCGGCCGCGACGTGAAAGAACCGCGCCAGCAGCAGCGAGCCGACGACGAGCGCCACGTACTGCACCAGCAGCACCGCCTCCAGCGACTCATCGCGCGTCATGGGGAAACTTCCCGGGATCGATCCATGGCCACGATTGCCCCGCCGAGCAACCAGAACAGAGCGTAGGTCGGGGTGAACTCCAGGAAATAGTCCAGCGCGCCGTGCAGCAAATAGCTGCCGAGGGCGCAGGCAAGGCCCAGCGCCAGGAACCGCCGGGCCGCCGGGGCGGCCGCCCGACGCGCGGCCGCCGCGAGCGCGACGAGCACGAAGGCGAACGCCACCAGCCCCGCCGCGCCGAGGTCGGCCAGCGTCTCGAAGTAGAGGCTGTTGGCGTGCAGCCGCTCGTCCACCTCGCGCGGGGCGAGCCCCAGGAAGGCGCCGTAGCGGTGGCGGAAGTTGTCCGGTCCGATTCCGAGCAGGGGGCGCCGGCGGAACATGCGCCAGGCGGCGCTCCACAGCGTCCGCCGCGGCAAGGTCTCTTGCACGAACGGCGGCGGCGAAGCGTCCCTGGACGGAGACCCTGACGCGGGGGAAGCTTCGCCGCGCACGACCACCTCCTCGCGCAGCCCGGGGTTCCCGCGCTCGCTGAACCAGGAGGTCTGCTCGTGAACCAGATCCCACCAGAGCAGGTAGCGTCCGGGACGCGCCGGGGCGTGCACCCACGCCGATACGCGCGCGCGGCCGCCCATGGAGACGTCGGTCGGAAGCGGGGTTCGGACCCCGTCGAAGGTCACCAGCCGGCCGGTCGCCGCGTCGAACCAGTGATACGAGAGCGCCACCGGCGTCGGGGTATCGCGCCGCCAGGCGAGCGCCCCGAGGTTCTGCACCTCGATGCTCTCCGTCGCCGTGCTGTCGGGCGCCAGCACCGGTGGAAGGCGTCCCGCCGCGCCGCCCGATTGGACGATGACGGACCGATACCAGTCGCCGTCGTGCCAGAAGCGAAATCGCCCCGCCATCCCCGACGCCGAAGCCAGCACCAGGACCGCCGCCGCCGCCGCCAGGACCGCCCCGGCCGGCCGGCGCCCGGAGGAGACACGCAGTCCCAACGCGCCCAGCAAGAGCCCGGAGGCCAGCGCACCGACCAGACCCGCGCGCGAGCCGGTGGCCTGCACGGCGGCGAGCAGCACGAAGGTCACGACCGCCCAGGCGGCACGAGGCGCGCCGGAAAGGCCGAGCCCGACCGCCACGGGCGTGACCGCCTCCAGGTACATTGCCGCAATGTTCGGATACTGCAAAGGACCGCTGGCGCGCGCCTGGCCGAGCGCCGCGAAGGTCTGCGGGTGGAACAGGCGAAGAAAGCCGAGGAGGCTCGGCGCCCGAACCTCGGCGAGCGCCAGCAGCGCGGCGACCAGCCCGCCCACCACCAGCGCGGCGGCCGTGCGTGCCGCCGCCCCGGGCGCCCGCAGGAGATCCGCCGCCGCGGCGAAGAGGAGCATCCCGCCCGCGCTCCGCAGCGCGAACTTGAGCCCCGGCCCGCGCGGGGCGGAGGCCGACGCCGCGGAGACCAACATCACCAGCGCGAACGCCAGGACCGCTCGGTGCGCCGCCGGGAGGTCGCGGAGCGTCCGGCCGAGCGAGCCCACCGAACGACGATGGACGAGCCCGTCGGCGACCAGCGACGCGCCCCAGATCGCCAGCGTCAGGTAGAGGAAAAGCTCGACGCTGGAGAGCTCGAGCGGACCGATCTTGGCGAGCGGTTCCCGCATCTCGAACGGGAGCATGACCGCCAGGACGAGGAGGGCGATGCGCCCCCCCGCCCGAAGCCGCTCGGGCATCACGGCGCGAAGTATACTCGCCGACACCGGGCGCCAAGGCGCCGGTCGAAACGTCCACCTCTCGTCGACGGGAACATGGAACCGCTCTGGCAGGACAGCGCGACCGCGCGCGAATCGGACGCCCGGCGGGGCCTCGGCGAGCCGACCTGGCTTCCGGCCGTCGAGTGGGGTCTGCTCGGACTCTTGGTGGTCCTGTTCGCCTGGCGGGGTTTCTGGCCCGCCTGGCGGACGCTGAACACCGACTTTCCCAACTACTATCTGGCGGGGCTGTGCTTCAAAGAAGGCTGTCCGCTCGAACGCCTCTACGACCAGCTCTGGCTGCAGCGGCTCAAAGACCACGCCGGCCTCGATCAAGACTTCGTCGGCTACGTGCCGCTCACGTTGTTCTCGGCGCTCGTCGTAGCCCCGCTGGTCTCGCTCCCCGCGCTCGAAGCGAAGCGCGTCTGGTTGATCGTCAACCTGCTCCTGCTGGTCGGGGTCGGTCTCATCTTGCGGCGTCTGACCCGACTTGCGCCACGCCGGATCGCGCTGGTCCTCTTCCTGGCGATCGTGCCGCTCCGAAACAATTTCGCCTTCGGGCAGCAATACGTCCTGCTCCTGTTCCTGATCTCGCTCGGCGCCTGGCTCTACTTCGAGGGGCGCCCGCTCGGCGCCGGCCTGGTGCTGGCCGTCGCCACCGCGCTCAAGCTCTATCCGGCGCTGTTCGCACTGGCGTTCTTGCGCAAGCGCCAGAGCCGCGCCTTGCTGGGGCTCGCCACCGGCGGGATCGCGCTCGCGCTCCTCGCGCTCGCACTGTTTGGGTGGGAACCGCTGCGGGTCTACCTGGCCGAGGTGCTTCCCCGGGCGGTCGGGCGCGGCGAGGTCGTCGATCCGTATTCGACCCACCTGATCTCATTCGCCGGTCTGTTCCGGCGCCTGCTCGTCTACGAGCCGGAGCTCAACCCCCACCCGGCCCTGCACGCCCCCGCCGTGTTCGCCGTGTTGCAGTCACTGGCCATGGCCTCCGTCGTCGTCGCCGGTCTCGGACTGTTGACGCCCGGGCGCGCCTCCCCCGCCCAGGAGAAGCTCGATTGGGCGACGATCATCGGCTTCTTCGTGTTGGCGTCGTCAGGCGGCGCTACCTATCACCTCTGCGTGCTCGTCCTCGCCGCTGCGCTGGCCGCCGACGCCCTCCTCGCGGCGGGCCGACCGAGACACGCGGCGCTCGTCCTGGGGGCGCTCGCGCTGGTCGGCTTGCCGTACGAGCGTCTCGTCCCGCACGACCCCGAGGGCTGGCGGAGCCTCCTCGCCTACCCGCGTCTCTATACGCTCCTTGGGTTCTGCGTCGTGCTCGCGTCGGCGCAACGGGCGCTCCGCGATGGGCGCGCGCGGACAGAGCGCGACCGCGTGGTTTTGGCGCTGGGGCTCGCGGCCTGGACGATCGCGGGGGCGCTGTCCGGGTGGCATCACCTCCGCTCGGAGCTGGCAGAGCTCGACCGCCGGGTCCCGACCGGGGCCTACGTCGCCGCCGATCCGGCCGTGGTGGGAACGGAGGTCTACTTCTCGCGCATGAGCGCGCACAGCTACGTGCTCGGGCGAAGCGGGAGCGACGTCTTCGTGAACGGCGCGCTTGGATCGGATCTGTTCCATCCGGCGGCCCCTCCTGACGGGCCGGACGGCTGGGTGGAGATCGCCGGCCCGGGGCGCTCGCGCATCGCCCGGTTCCCGCTGAGGTCGAGCGGGCTCTCGGTCGCCGATCTCACCGTCGAGCTCGAGGACGCCGAACAACCAGCGGTGTCCCCTGACGGCCGATGGCTCGGCTTTCTCCGGCGCGACCGCGGTCGCGCCGGACTGTGGCTCGTCGACCGGCGCGGTGAAAGCGAGGCCGAGCGGCAACCCCGTTTCCTCGCCGCCGCGGGTCGCGACGTGCTCGATTTCAGCTTCTCGCCCGAGGGCGACGTCGTGTTCGCGGCCTGGCAGGACGGGCGTGCGCGGCTCTACCGGACACACGCGGCGAGCTCCGGCCTCACCGAATTGGTGCGCGCGCCGCGCGGACTCCGCTACCCGGCGATCTCACCCGACGGCCAGTGGCTGGCCTACAGCGCGGAGGACGGCGAAAACTGGCAACTGTGGGTGAGCCGGATGCACGACGGCGAGCGGCGCCAACTCACCCACGGCGAGTGCAACGCCGTGACACCGGGGTGGTACGCGGATTCGCGACGGATCGTCTACGCCACCGACTGCGCCCGCGGCCTGGGGAACACCGCGCTGGCTCGCGTGTCGATCGCGCCCTAACCTCACACGCTCTCGACGCGCGGATCCCGCAACCGAAACACCTTCTGCGCCGCACGCAGCTCCAGGGGATGCCGGTACGTCCCCGTCGTGTACCGCCAGCGGGCCAGGTTTCGCAGCACCGCCTTGCCCCAGCCCGGCGTGCGCTCGTCCTGCACCGTGGGGAACCGGCAGGCCAGCACCCGCGCGAAGTCCAGCACGCGCCGGCGCAGGCGCGGCGTCAGCCAGGGAGCGTCCTGGTGGCACACCCAGTCGATCCAGCGAGGCTCGGTCCATTCTTCCGGCGTCTTGGGCAGCGCCGGCCCCCCGGGCCCATAGCGCTCGAGAACCGGGAGGTGGGCGCGTCCGGGCTCGCGGCGCAGCGCCGCCCGATCGACCTGCGGCGTGGGGCTGTAAAAGTAGAGGACGATCTCCGCGTCCGGGTTGGTGGCCTTGACCTTGCGTATGAAGCCCAGCGTCTTCTCGATTTCGCCTTCCGGATCGTCGGGGCCGCCCAGCACGAACGAAAACTCCGGGATGATGCCGTGCTCGCGGCAGCGGGCGGCGACCTCCAGCGTGTGGTCCACGCGGGAGCCCTTGCGCATGCGGTTGAGCACCTCGTCGCTGGCCGCCTCGGCGCCGATGTACGCCATCCGGAGGCGGCTGCGCCGGATCGCCTGCCAGGTCGATGCCGAGAAGCGCGCCAGCGTGTCGGCGCGAGCGAAGCACCACCAGGGGAGATTGAGCTTGGCCAGCGCCTCCAGCACCGGAACGCTGCTCTCCTCGTGATTGAAGAAGTTGTTGTCGTAGAATTGCACGCCGTCGGCGCCCCAGCGGTCGCGCAGCATCCCGAGCTCGGCCAGCAGGCGCTCGGGCGCACCGAGCTCGGTGGCGCCGTTCCACATGGAGACCACGCCGCAGAACTCGCACTTGAATCGGCAGCCGAGCGCCAGCTGATAGACGGCCGTGCGCCGCCCCATGAAGCTAGGGCGCAGGTAGCCTCGCACGTCGTCGAGGCGCGCGTAGGGGAGCAGCGGCAGGCCGTCGGGATGGACGATGGGCCGGGCGGCGTTGTGGACCGCGGCGCCGCCGCGTTTCCAGCTCAAACCGGCCACCTCGGCGATCGCCGTGGGATCCGCGGCCGAGTCCCGGGGCCCCGGCGGGCCGGCGTCAGCCAGGCGTGACAACAGCTCCACGACGGTGGCTTCGCCCTGTCCGCGCACCAGATAGTCGACGTAGGGCGCGTTGATGGCCGCATCGGGGTAGAGGGTGGGGAAATAGCCGCCCCAGACGATGGGGACCGCCGGGAACCGGGCCCGGATGGCGGCCGAGATCTCGATCGCCGGCGCCACCTGGGGCCCCGGCATCACGGTCACGCCGACGAGCGCGTGCGGACGCTCGGCGAGCGCACGCAGGGCCGGCTCGACGGGCGGCGCCAGGTTGCCGTCGAGGACCTGCCAGGGGCGCCGCCCCTCGAGCACCGCGGCCAGGTTGAGCACAGACAGAGGCAGCCGCGTGCTCCTGGGCCGCGACGTGCGCGGGTTGATCAGCAGGACTGCCCCCTGGCCTGCATCTGCTTCCTGTCCGCGCACGGGCTGTAAGAGTACCTCGGAAGGCTCGATTTCGCCGGCCGGCGGCGGGGTCAGCCCTTCCAGCCGCAGAGCAGGGGGAAGCGAGCGCCGATCGGCCGGCAGCGGAGTCGGCTGATCCAGGCTCGCGGCGAAGCCGACGGCAGCCCGAGCTCCAGGAATCTGAATCCAGCGCGGCCGTCGAGCTCTTCGCGAACCAGGCCGCGATAACGTTCGGCGAGGTGGCCGGCGCCGGCAGCGCGGTAGTGGTCGCGCGTTCGCTCCCAGGCGGCGTCGCGAGAGGCCACATTTGGGTAGACGGGCGAGTCTGCGACGACCAGCAGACCGCCGGGCCGCAGCACGCGGGCGAGCTCTTGGAGCGCGCGCCCGACGTCGAGCGCGTAGTGCAGGGCCGCGGCGACGATCGCGGCGTCGACGCGCGCCGTGGCGAGCGGCAAGGCCTCCAGATCGGCGCGGAGGCGGCCGACCCGGCGGTCGTCGATGGCGCCGAGCCCGGTATCCGTGGCGTCGACGTCGAGCGCCGTCACCCGGAAGGAGCCGGCGAGCCGGCGGGCCAGCCAACCGTTGCCCGCGCCCACGTCGAGCACCCTGTCGACGCGGGGGAGAACCGCCAGCACCGCCCGCAGGGCGAGGTAGTGAAGCGCCCGCGCCCGCCAGGCGCGCGCGTTGCGTCCCGTCGTGTCCCGGAACGGCAGCCGGCGCGCAAACTCGGGATCCGTCGAGGCGAAGCCCTCGGCGAGACGGACGCGCCGGTAGTCGTCGACGAACCTCCGGAGCTCGGCTGGGCCTTTCGACATTCGCGATCCTCGGCCGGGGTCGCGCGATGTTAGCACCCCGCGGCGGGAGGGCGCCCCGGTGTCGTCAGGACCGAGCGCGATGCTAGTCTCCTGCAGCGCGATGAGCTTCGCCGCGACCCCCGGCTCCGAAGCAAAGTCTCCGGTCGCCAACATCCTTTACCGGGCCGGCTCACTGGTGATCGAGAAGGTCAGCCGGATCGCCTTGGTGGTCGGCGCCGCCCCGGTCTTGGGCGAGGCCGCCTTCGGCGGTTATCAGTTTTCATTGACGCTCACGGGACTGTTCGCGCTGTGCGCCGAGCTCGGCCTCAGCCTCTGGACGACCCGGGCGTTGGCCCGCGGCGGCGCCGGGGAGCGCGACCGGGCGTCGGTGATCGTGGGGACGGGGCTGCGCCTGCGAGCGATCACCGCGGCACCTTTTCTCCTGGCGGTCGGGCTCGCCTGCTATTTCTCGGCGCCGGGCCAGGCGCGCGAGGCCATGGCCCTGCTGGGCGCGGCCGCTCTCGCCAATGCGTTCGTCGACTATTTCGGTGCGGTCTTCCGCGGCTACGAGCGCCTCAACGACGAGGCCACCCTCAACGTGCTCCGCGCGCTTCTGGTCACCGGGGCGGGGCTGGGGGCGCTCGCCCTCGGCCGATCGCTCACCGCCCTCGCGGCGGGCCTCCTGGCGGGAACCGTCGCCAGCGCCGCCTGCGGGCTCTGGTTCCTGGGGGCGCGTTACCGCCTGCTTCGCTGGCCGCAGGGATGGGCCTTTGACTCGGCCCTGGCCCGCGCCGCCGTCGCCGAGGCCGCGCCGATCTGGTTGGGCACGCTGGTGGGGCTGGTCTACTTCAAGGTCGACGTGCTGATCGTGCGCGCCCTGGCCGGGAACGCCGTGCTCGGCGCCTACAGCGCGGCGTACAAGGTCTTCGAGGCGGTGCTGGCCTTCCCGACGGTCGTGATGGCGGCAGCCTTCGCGCCGCTGGTGCGCGCCCATGCCGATCCCCGTCGCCGGAGTCGCGGCGAGATCTTGGTCGGGGCGCTGCTGCTCGGCCTCGGGGCACTGATCGGGGGCGTCCTTTACTTCGGCGCCGGCCGGCTCGTCGCTCTGATGTTCGGACCAGGATTCGATCGGGCGGTGCCGTCTCTCCAGATCCTCGCCGCCGCGGTGCCGGTCACCTTCCTCAACACGGGGCTCATCCCGTTTCTCATCGCGCGCGGTCTCGAGTGGCGCACCGTCGTCGTCTCGGCCCCGCTCCTGGTGATGAACGTCGGCTTGAATCTGGCGCTGATTCCTCGTTGGGGCGGTCCCGGCGCAGCCTTCGCGACCCTGGTCAGCGAGGTGGCTCGTGCGATCTTGTGTCTGGCTGCCCTACGTCTCGGCCAGGCGCCCCGTGCCGTGGAGCACTAGCGCAAGCTCGATCCGTCATGGTCGCCGCCGGGCCCGCACCGTCAGGACCGCGGGGAATCGAGGCCCGGTCTCGGAGAACACGTCGCGCATCTCTTCGATCTCCAGGCCCGCGGCGCGGCAGGCCGCCCGGTGCGCCTCGGGAAGGTGCGGGTGGTGCTCG
>DATNDC010000264.1:0-7293 GCA_035607055.1 Polyangia bacterium | reverse complement strand
GAAGGCGGGCGTCGCCGGCAAGGTGTCGCACGTCTCGACCGGCGGCGGGGCGTCGCTCGAGTACCTCGAGGGCAAGGTGCTCCCGGGCGTCGCGGCGCTCAGCGAGAAGAAGTAGCGCGGGCCAGGTCGGACGCCCGGCGGCAGCAGTGCGGGACGTCAGATGCGACGCCTGGCGATGCCGTCGATTCGACGACGATCAGCGAGACAACGGAGGTGCGCGTCGGTTCCCGTCTCGTTCTTGGGGTAGCATGCAAAGGCTTCCGAACGACCGAGGAGACGGGCCCATGAGCCGGTGGCACACCCAGGAAGACGTCGACGCTCTCGTTCGCGAGCGCGTGTCAAACCAACTTTCCAAGGACATCGCGGCGTACGACGGCGCGCCCGCCGCCGCGAAAGAGATTCTTCGAGGGCTGGCCTCGGCACGGATGCTGAATCTCGGTCTGCGTCCGTTCGAGGACGCGCTCGCCGACAAGCATCAAGAGCTGGATTCCAGCGCCGCCTGACGTCGGCAAGGATGCCCTCCCGGCCGACTGGAGCAGTCTGCGACAGCCGCGCCGGCGGTCAGGGCGCGGCAACCCCGGCGGGCGGAGAGAGGTGCTTGACGGTGATCGCCGTGGAGGGGGCCTCGCCGATCACGCCGGAGCCGGCGGCGACGGCTAGCCAGGCGCCGTCGGGGCTGACGGCGAAGAGGTCGGAGTTGTTGAGCGCTTGCACCGTCTCGGCGGCGATCGGGTCGTGCGCGCCCGTGCCGAGGTCGTCGCGGAACAGGCCGTCGTAGACCCCATCGCAGAGGGCGTCGCCCGCGTCGTTGGTGTAGGGGCCGAGGCATTCCAGCTCGCCCCACCCGTAGGCGAGGGTCGGGGCCGGCGTTCCCGAGAGCGCGTCGACCTGCCCGAGGCCGGTCAGCTTCGTGGCGGCGCCGGTCGCGAGGTCGATGACCTGGGCGGAGACCATGACGGTGCTGGGGCTCTCGCCCGTCCAGGCGGTGACCAGCCAGATCGTCTCGTCGTCGGGGAACGGCAGGTAGGTGAGCGCGCCCGTCGAGGTATCCGCCACCGCGTAGTGGGTCGCGGCGCCGTTCGACGCCGCGTTGCGGGCCAGCAGCGCGCCGCCGCCGGGCGAGAAGCTCAGCGGTTCGAGGCCGCCGCCGAGATCGACGGGCGCCCCGCCCGCGAGATCCTGAACCGTCGTGTCGCCCGCGTCGTCGCGGAGCGCGACGCGCGTCCCGTCCGGCGCCGCCAGGTAGGAAAAGAAGCTGGTGCTGAGGACGCGCGTCGCCGTCAGGCTGGTCTCGTCGTCGCCGATCGTCGCCAGGTTCAGGCTGGCGCCGCCGGTGGTGGGGTCGCTCGCCACGTAGAAGATCTCTCTCCCATCGGTGGTGAGCGTGGGGGCGGGATAGCCCCACACGCCGGTGGCCGCCGCGATCGGGCTGCGGTTCGCCGCCGGCATGGCGTAGAGGGTTCCGGGGGTGCTGGCGCCCCCGCTGATCCAGTAGAGCGTCGTGGCGTCCGGTGACCAGGCGATCCACGAGATCTTGTGCGTCGAGGCGCCGCTGACCCAGGTCTCGCCGAGGTCGTCGTCGGGCCAGGCGTTGCACCCCGCGAAGAGAGGCGCGAACAAGAGGACCAGGGTGATCAGGCGGCCAGGCGACCGAAACGGCATGTCCGCCGAGAATGCAGCATCCGGACCAGTCGCGGCGGCCCGAATTCCCGCCCGGAAGCGCGGAATCGCGGCGCCGTTGTCAGAAATCGAACGTCGGAGACCGCGTACGACGGCGCGCCCGCCGCCGCGAAAGAGATTCTTCGAGGGACGGCCGCGGCGCCGGTCACCCCTCGAGCGCGCGGATGACGCGCGCCGGATTTCCCCCCACCAGCGTGCGCGGGGGAACGTCCTTGGTGACCACCGAGCCGGCCGCGACGACCGAGCCCTCGCCCACGGTCACGCCGCCGATGATGGTCGCGCCCGCCGCGATCCAGACGTTTCGCTCGATCACGATCGGGTCTCCGACGAGGTAGGCGTTTCGCTCGGAGGGGGCGACCGGGTGGCCCGCCGAGAGGAGACTGACGTTCGGCCCGATCATCACGTCGTCGCCGATGCTGATCTCCGCGAAGTCGTAGATCGTGCAGTTCTGGTTGATGAAGACGCGCCGGCCGACGCGGATCTCCAGACCGCAGGCCGTGTAGAACGGCGGAATCAGTCGAAAGTGGTCGTCGACCTTCCGGCCCGTCAGCTCGCTGAATCGGGCGCGGATCTCCTCCGCGTCGTCGAAGGTCAACCGGTTGATGACCGGCGTCAGCGCCATCGCCCGCTTGGTGTTCTCGGCGAAGGCGCGCGACTCCGGCGTTCCCCGGCGAATCATCTTGGCGCCGCGGTCATTGGACATTCGCCGTCGAGTGTAGCCGCAGAGGTCGGCCAGCGCGTAAACTCGCTGCATGGGAATCGTCCTCAAGAGCGAGCGGGAGCTGGCCAAGATGCGCGCGGCCGGGCTCATCGTGCGGGCCGTGCTGGACGCGGTCGAGGCGGCGTGCGTGCCCGGCGTGACGACCGCCGAGCTGAACGCGATCGCCGAGCGGGAGCTCCGGCGCGCGCGGGCGACCTCGGCGTTTCTGGGATACGCCCCGGGCGGGGCGCCGCCCTATCCGGCCGTGCTCTGCACCTCGGTGAACGAGGTCGTCGTCCACGGCATTCCGGACCGGCGGCAGGTGCTGCGCGAGGGGGACGTGGTCGGAATCGACTTCGCCTGCTCCAAGGACGGCTACTGCGCGGACGCCGCCCGCACCGTCGCCGTCGGCGTCATCAGCGCGCCCGCCCGCGCCCTCATCGCGGCCACGCAGGCCTGCCTGGCGCGGGCGATCCGCGCCTCGGTTCCCGGGGCGCGCCTCGGCGACATCGGGGCGGCCATCCAGGGACACGCCGAGGCGCTCGGCTATTCGATCGTCCGCGACTTCGTGGGGCACGGCATCGGTCGGGACATGCACGAGCCGCCGAACGTGCCGAATCACGGCCGCGCGGGCTCGGGTCTGCGGCTCCGGCCGGGGATGGTGCTCGCCATCGAGCCGATGCTGAACGCCGGCGGCGGCGCGGTGGCGATGCTCGACGACGGATGGACCGTGGTGACCGCCGACGCGAGCTGCTCGGCGCACGTCGAACACACGGTGGCGATCACCTCGGACGGGCCTCGAATCTTGACCGCCGCCTGATCCGACCACTCCGCGCCTTGCAAAGCGGTCCGCCGGGGCGTTAGTATCGAGGGGTGGCCGACTCCCGGCTCGTGTTGCGGATCGCGGGCCTGATTTTCGGGCTGCTCGCCGTGGTTTTGCAGGGGAGACGTCTCGCCGGGAAGGCCGGGGGCACGCGCGTCGCACGCACAGTCGTCGTGAGCTTGGCGATCTCCGGCGTGCTCGTGGGCTGGGCAATTCGCATGAGGCTGCACCCACGCGCCAGGCCGACGATCGCGCCCGCCCCGACAGCGACGCCGTCCCCGTCGACCAACCCCTGACCAGCCTCCGCGCGCCGTGCCGCTCTATCATGGCACTGGCGTGGGGCGAGCCGGGAGGACGGAATGACCGACGTGATCGCCCGGCAGCTCCGCGCCACCGGCTCGAAGATCCTGGGCGACGAGGCGGCGCTGGCCTGGGTGTATGAAGGCGGCGCCGTGGTGTAGGTTCTCGCGCTGATGGATCGCCGCGCGTTCTCCGTCGCCGTCTTCTGCCGCAACGGCGGCGAGATCCTGCTCGTCCGCCACAAGCGCCTCGAGCTGTGGCTGCCTGTCGGGGGCGAGATCGAGGCGGGCGAGACGCCGCTCGAGGCCGCGCGGCGGGAGCTCCGAGAGGAGACGGGGCTCGAGGGCCTGTTTCCGCCCGGCCTCGGCGTCGACGGCACGCCGCCCGGGCTCATCGGCTACGAGGAGCACCCGGCGGGCAGCAAGGGGCTGCACCTGAACTTCGCCTTCGTGGCCGACGTCCCGACCCGCGAGCTCGCGGCCTGCGACGAGTACACCGCCGTCCGCTGGGTCGGCGATCCGGTCGCCGTCGAATGCCCGCTGAACGTCCGCCAGCTCGTACGTCTCGCGCTCTGCGCCGGCCGATAGCGGCCCGGGGAGCGGCGGCGCGGGTGCCTGTTCGCCGGGCCGGCAACAGCAGAGCACGGTCGGACGGCGGGCCGAAATCGGCCGTGGCGGTTGTCGCGATCATTGCCTAGCCTGTGACAGATGCCTTCGGCGCGACACGCGACCCAGCGGTCAGCCTGGCGGCGCTACGGGGCGGCGGTCCTGCTGACCTGCCTGGTGGTGGCGGGGCGCGTGGCGCTCGATCCCATCTGGGGACACCGGCACAACCGGCACCTGGTCTTCATCCCCACGGTGCTGGTGGCGGCCTGGCTGGGGGGCCTCGGGCCGGGGGTGGTCTCGGCCGTGCTCTCCACGCTGGCGCTCGGTTACTTCTGGATGGACGTCACGCGCGAGTCGGTCCCGGTCGGCGTCGTCGAGCTGGGCCTCTTCTGCGCCATCGGCGTGGCGCTCTCCGCGATGGTCGAGTCGCTGCACCGCGCGCGCGCGCGGGCCGAGGCCGCCGTGCGCTCGCGCGAGCGGGTGATGGAGATCGTGGCCCACGACCTGCGCAACCCGCTGGGCGCCATCGGGATGAGCGCCGAGGCGCTGCTGCTGAAGGCGACCCGCGACGAGGACCGCCGCGACGTCGAGCGGATCCTGCGCGCCACCTCCCGGATGAACCGCCTCATCGGGGACCTGGTCGACGTCTCCGGGATCGAGCACGAGACCCTGGCCATGACGCGCACCCGCGAGCCGGTCGAGTCGATCATTCGCGAGACGGCCGAAGCGTTCGCGCCCCGGGCCGAGCAGCGGCACATCACGCTGGAGGTGCAGAGCCCACCCGCCGACCTGGCGATCGCCGCCGACCGCGCCCGCATCGTTCAGCTGCTCGGCAACCTGGTGGGAAACGCGCTGAAGTTCACGCCCGAAGGCGGGCGGGTGGCGGTCCGGGTCTCCGAGCAGAACCAGCTGGTGCGCTTCGAGGTCGCCGACACCGGCCCCGGGATCCCGCCCGACGACGTCCCTCACATCTTCGAGCAGTACTGGAAGGGCGACGGCGAGGGGACCGGCCTCGGCCTCTTCATCGCGCGCAGCATCGTCGAGGCCCACCGCGGCGAGCTGGGCGTGAAGACCGCGCCCGGCGCGGGCGCGACCTTCTTCTTCACGCTTCCGCGCGAGTGACGGGGGCGGGGCGCTCTAAAATGCGACCTCGGCCTGGACCTTGAACACGTTCACGTCGGGCGTCGTGTTCGCGTAGGGGCCGCTCTGGGTGTTGATGCTGCCCGCCACCAGCGGCACGCCGTCCCAGGGCCAGGCCCCGGCGAGGACCATCTTGTCGCCGTACCTGTAGCGCGAGTACTGGATGTAGATGCGCTCGCTGGAGAGGAAGTGCGAGGAGATGATCGCGCGCGTCGTGATGGTGTCGAAGACGTATCCGCCGTGGCCCACGTTGTAGTTGACGAAGTCGAAGCGCCCCATGAATCCGAGCCAGGTCAACGGCTGGAACGTCAGATCCGTGCCCCACTTGAATTGTTCGATGGTGTTCTGCGTGACCATCGACGGGGGCGTCGGCGGGGCATTTATCGGTAAATCCAGGCTGGCGTCCGCCAGCAGCCCGAAGAAGCTGAACGTCCACTCGGGCAGGGTCCCCGGGGGCAGGCCCATTACATTGGACCAAGAATTCTCGTAGAGGAAGCCGAAGTTGACCATCGATCCGCTGCCGGTGGAGTCGGTGAGGCTGTTGTTGAAGGCCATGTAGTTCCCGGCGATGCCCGCGCCGCCCAGCGAGTGCATGACCTCGGTGCCCGTGCCGAGCGCCCAGCCGTTTCGGACGCTGAGGAAGGACGGGGAGAGCCACAGATGACCCCAGTGAGGCAGCCGCAGGTTGGCCTCCAGCCCGGCGACGGAAAGATGAGCCTGCGAGGCCACGTCGTAGGACTTAGGCGTCATCATCATTTGCTGCCAGAGATTCGGGTCGGCGGTCCACTCGGTGTTGACGTGAAACCCGAGGTCGGCGAGCTTCTGGTAGGCGATCTTGAGGTGTAGGTAGGCCAGCAGATCAGCGCCCACCGTGGACCCGTACATGGCCGGCGCCCCTGGGTTGAAGCTGCCGTCCCGGCCGGTCCCGAATCCCCCCGTGCCCGTGAACGTGAGATCGGGATTGAGGGGGACGGTCAACTTCAGCTGGACTCCCAGCTGGCGAAAGCGCCCCAGCGTGTAGGTGTCGTACTTCTCGAAGTATCCAAAGCCCGGCCACCACGCCCCGGCCGTGAACATGATGTTCGGCTTCTGCTCGCCTTCGCCGAAGTCCGTGTCGAGCGCGACGTAGGCGACGCCCGGCGCCCAGGCCGCATCGTAGTTCCGGAAACCGACCGACTGGAACCAGTACCCCATCCAGCCGACCGCCGCATCCACGTGCGCCCTCTTGGCGTGGACGAAGACCTCCGCCCAGTCCTGCTCCTGCAGCCGCGTGTAGGCGAAGCTGTAGTAGTTGTAGTCGATCGTCCGATTCGGCCCGTACGAGATCTGCGTGCTGGAGGGACCAGACAGGTTGTCGGGCCCCGGGCGCGAGCTGATGCCCAGCGCCATGGGCGCCCGAAAGTACCCGTTGACGCCGGTGTGCCAGGCGCCCGGCTCCGCGGCGGGCTCCACCGCCTCGGTCGGTGCAGCAGCGATGGGCGGCGGCTCGGTCTTCGGCTGCGCGGTTGGCGGCGGCGTCTTTGGCGGCGCCGCCAACAGCTTCTCCTCGTCGGGCGCGGTCTCCTCGTCGGCCGACTTTTCCGTCGGCTCGTCAGCCGCCGCTCTCACGGACACCAGGCAGACCACCAACATGACGAACGCTCGGAATGTTCGCAGCATCAGCTATCTCTTCCTTATCCTTGTCCTGGTCGGGTAGATCTTGGGACGCACGCTCGCGAGCTCCGGAGATCGACGGGTCGCTTACTTGCCGTATCCCGCGGCGACGATGTTGGCCTGGAGGGAGGTGAGGGTCGCCGTGGTCGCGGCGCCCTTGGCCATGACGCCCTCGAACCACTCGCCGCCGTCCGTGTTGCTGTTGTCCCCGCCCGTGCCGAGGATGATCGATCCCTGCTTCGCCATGGGGACGTAGCCGCCCAGGGTCGGGCGAATCCCGTCGTACATGGTCTTGAGGACGCCGTTCGTGGCGTCGCCGCCGTAGAGGGCGAACCGCCCCTTGTTCGAGTTCTGCGACGCCACGTCGCCGACGAGGATGGCGGTGACGTAGT
>DATNDC010000259.1:0-9282 GCA_035607055.1 Polyangia bacterium | reverse complement strand
CCAGCTCACCAGCGACACCTACGCGCACCTATCGCCGCGCCACCTGGCTGGCGAGGCGGATCGGGTCGCCTACCCCGAGCCCGCGGAGCCGGCGAAGGTGCTTCCGTTCCCTACGGAGGCTTCCCTTTGAAGCGGCGCACGCGGAACCGGAGCACGGCGCGCGTGGACGGCGTGCGCGTCTACTCGGCGGGGGGAGAGCGGTGGAAACAGACCCGCGTCAGCCTCACCAACGCGGTCGTGCTGCTGTCCGAAGGGCCGGGCCGCGACTGGCGGCTGGTCGTACTCGGCGACCGCCCGCGACGCACCCGACCGCGCACGAAGCGAAGCCACTAGTACCCGGATAGTACCCGCACCGCTCGGGGTCGGCGCCCCTGACCAGACCGTCAGCGGCGGATTCCCCAACGAAATCAGCAGTGCCGGAGACGAGACTTGAACTCGTAAGCCCGTAAGGGCGGCGGATTTTGAGTCCACTGCGTATACCGTTTCGCCACTCCGGCGGCGTCGTGAATTCGCGGGAGTGTACCATCGCCCAGCGGTCGAGGAGAGGACGGCGCTGCAGCCGCGCCACAAAACTGCCGAGCTGGCCGTGCAATCAGTCAAACGCGGGCGCCGCGGCTCCTGGTACCGTGGAGGTCATGACCGAACGCCGCGCGCGCCCGATCGTCTCGGCAGCCATCGTCCTTGTAGGTTGTCTCTCGCTGCTGGCGCCGCGGACCGCGCACGCCGAGAAGTACACCTTGAACGAATTGTTGGAGATGGCGAGCCAACACAACCCCGGCATCCGCGCGGGCACGGCCGCCACCGAGGCGATGCGGGCGCAGGTGACCGAGGCGCGTCGCAACTGGCTCCCGCAGGGCGACCTCACGTCGTTCGTGGCGCCCGTGCCGCGTGTCATCTGTCAGGGTGTCAACCAGTCCACCACCATGGGGATGGGGGGCGAGGGCGACTGCATCACTACCAACGCCAGCCCCTCGCACGGCGCCCTCAGCTACCTCACGCAGTTCGCGGGCGCCTGGACGCGCACCGACGTCAAGCTGGTGCAGCCGCTGTTCGACTTCGGGAAGATCCACGCCGGCGTCACCGCCGCCGAGGCGGGCGTGGAGGCCACCAGCGGCAAGCGGGAGGCGACCCGGGCCGACGTCGAGCTCAGCGTGCGCCGCGCCTACTGGGGCCTGAAGCTCGCGCGCGAGGTGCGCGGCATGCTCGAGGAAGGGGACGGGTATCTCGATAGCGCCCAGAAGAAGATCGAGAAGGATCTGGCCTCCGACAGCGGCGACGCCACCGTGACCGATCGCCTGAGACTGCGCACCCTGCGCACCGAGATCAAGGTGCGACTGCTCGAGGCCGGGCGCCAAGAGGAGATCGCCCGCGCCGGGCTGCGCGCGCTGGTCGGTCCCGGCGCGCCCGCCGACCTGGACGTCGACGATGCGGACTTCGAGCCGCTCGAGATCACGCAGCGCCCGGTCAGCTATTACGAGGAGCAGGCGCGACTGTCGCGGTCCGACGTGCACGCCCTCGACTTCGCGGTCAAGGCCAAGCGCGCGCTGGCCGACCTCGAGCGCCGCAAGCTCTACCCCGATCTGGTCCTCATCGGCACCGCCTCGTTCGCCTACGCGCCCACCATCGACGCCCCCCAGAACGCGTTCAGCTACAACCCCTTCAACGGCCTCGGTGCCGGCCTGGCGGCCGCGATGCGCCTGCCGCTCGACTTCGGGCCCAAGCTGGCGCGCGGCGATCGCTCGCGGGCAGAGGCCGAGGAGATCGAGGCGCACCGCGAGGAGGCGTTGAGCGGCGCCGACTTCGAGGTCCGCAAGGCCTACGCCGAGCTGTCGGAGGCCGAGGAACGCCTGAGCGAGGTCGCGAAGGGCGAGAAGGCGGGCAAGGCCTGGGTGGCGGCGGTGTCCCAGAGCTTCGCGGTCGGCTTGGCCGACGCGCGCGACTTCTCGGACGCCCTCCAACAGTCGTTCAAGATGCGCACCTTCGCCCTGCAGGCGATCTACGATCTCAACGTGTCGGCGGCGGCGCTGTCGCGGGCCGCCGGGACGTCCGTTCCCTGACGGGTGGCCTGTCCCTGACAGATCAGGGGCCGAGATCGCCGAGCTGATAACGGGCGAGGGCGTCCATGGAGCCGCGGGGCTGGGTGAAGATGACGGCCTCGCCGATCACGAAACCGATTCCGCCGTTGAGGGCGCCGGACAGCCAGTGGTGGTAGCCGAAGCCGAGGAAGAGGAAGCCGGCCGCGTTGATGGCGACGTTGGCGGCGTGCGACCACCATCCGGAGAGCAGGTGCTCGTTGCGGGCGTCGCGCACCAGGCGCGACTCGGCGTCCGACAAGAGCGCGCAGACCTGGTCGTCGGTCTTCGGCGGGAAGGTCTGGAGGAGGCCGTGCAGCTGGCGGCTGTCGTGGATCACATTGGGCGGCGCGACCAGGAAGGGGATGACGCCGGCCCCCGCCATGACGGCGCCGGTGTAGTAGTCGACGCGGTTTTCAGGCGCCACGAACGGCACCGCCACCAGCGTCCCCAGGCCGCTGGCGCCGATCCCCAGCGCCCACCCGTAGTTCCACCAGCTCATGCGATGAGCCTCGCGGGCGAGGTGCTGATCGATCCACTCGAGGCGCGCGCGCCCGTCGGTGGCGGCCAGCGCCGGCGCGGCGTGGGGCGGCGCCTGACACTGCGTCTGGGCGCCCGCGCGCGCCGACAGCAAAGCGACCAGCGCGAAAGCGAGGCAAGCGCCTCTTGTGTCGGCGCGGCGAAGATTCACGTTTGCACTATGCCAAGCAAGAGCACGGTTCGGAAAGCAAAGCACGATATGGCCGTAGGGAAGCGTCCCTCGACGGCCGCCGGCGAATTTGTGCGCGAAGAGATTGAGCACATCAGGCAGGGGAAGCACGGCGCACGATCCTCGAAGCAGGCGATCGCGATCGGGCTCTCCGAGGCGCGGCGGGCGGGCGTGCCGCTCAAGCCGCCGGCCCCCGGGCGCACGTCCTCGCGCACGCGTCGTTCGGCCACGCTGGCCTACGAGGAAGGTCAGGGGCGGCGCAAGCCGCGCGCGCCCTCGGGGCGGCGCGGCCGCGCGACCGAACGGGCGCTCCGGCGCGAAGGGCAAACGGCCGCCTCGAGCCGGTCGCTCGCGGCGCAGGCGCGGGACGCCGCCTCGCGCCGCAGCGGCGCTTCGCGCTCGGCCGCGGCCAAGCGCGCCGCCGCCACGAAGGGCGCGCGCGGGCGCTCGATGGCGGCCAAGCGCGCCGCCGCCACCCGCAAGCGCAACCGCGGCTGAGCGTTACTCGGCGATATCGCGTGGGCGTCGCGGTTGGGTGCGGGAACCCTCTCAGGGTTCCCGAGGTTCGACCATCGCCAGCGCGCTCTCGAGCTCGCCGCGCGCGTGGGCGTCGCCCTTGCGCGTGGCCGCTTCGATCCCCCGGGCGAACGTCTCGCGCGCGGCCGCGCGATCGCCGAGCGCCAAGTGCGTGTTCCCCGCGTGCAGATAGGTCGCCACGTAGTCGGCGTGGTCGCGCATGAGCGCCACGAATTCGTCGCGCGCCTCGGCGAACCGGCTTCCGTTCTTGTACTCCAGCGCCAGCGCGTAGCGCGGGAACGCCTCCTGCGGGTGGCCGGTAATGTACGCCTGCAACGCCTCGACGCGCGACACGCGACCGCCTAGACCGGACGAAGCCGACGTTGGGGACCCGGTACTTCGCCCGCGACGGGGGCGATGCGGTTTTGCGCATCGACGTGGACCACCGTCGGCTTCCAAACGCGCGCCTCGTCCTCGCTCTCCACCTCGGCGAAGGTGGCGATGATGACGATGTCACCCGGCCGCGCCAGGTGGGCGGCGGCGCCGTTGACGCAGATGGTGCCCGACCCCTCCGGCCCTTCGAGCGCGTACGTCTCGAGCCGCGAGCCGTTGCTCCGGTTCCAGATGTGGACCTTCTCGTAGGGGAGAATGTCCGCGGCGCGCATCAGCCCGGCATCGATCGTCACCGACCCCTCGTAGTCCAGATCGGCTTGCGTGACTGTGGCGCGGTGAATCTTCGACTTGAAGAGCGTCCTGCGCATTTTCTACCTCCGTCCAGGCCACCAAGGGTCCCGGCGTGGTTGCAGTCAAGAATACGAAGCGCAATGAGACAAGTCAAAGCCCGCGCGAAGCGGAGCCCGGCGAAGCTCGACCCCACCCAATTCGAGGCAAGTCCATGGTTGACGGTCGAGGCCGGATCCCGCACGCTGACCGAGGCGTGAAACTACGCACCTTCCTCCACGTGCTCGGGATCGACCTCGGCGGCGGCAAGGGGAAGAAAACTGCGCTCGCCACGCTGCGGGTGGACGGCCAGATCGC
The DNA here is from genome assembly GCA_035607055.1 of Polyangia bacterium. GTDB lineage: Bacteria > Myxococcota_A > Polyangia > Fen-1088 > Fen-1088 > JADGRB01. The sequence goes on along the minus strand of DATNDC010000259.1, from coordinate 4,947 downwards.
CACCGTCGTCGACATCGCCCCCCGCAACGGAGCGCTCCCCTTTTACGATGCGGCGCTCATCGAGACGATCCGCCAGTACGGCGACGACACCCTGATCTGCGTCGACGCGCCGCTGACCTTGCCCCCCTGCTTGCGCTGCACGGTCCCGCTCTGCCCAGGACAGAACGCCTGCGTCGATCCCTCGGTGGTCGAGATGCGCGCGCTCTCGGCCGAAGGCGCCGCCGGCGACCGCGACACCCGGCGCGGCAAGCCGCCCATCACCCCTTACACTCAGCGCGCGACGGAGGTCTATCTTTCGCGGCGGCTGGCGATCGTGGCCCGCGAGGGGCTCGGCCAGGGGACCGGCCCGCTGGCCGCGCGCGCCGCGCACCTCACGCGCGCGCTGGCCGATCGATTTCACCTCAACGAGAACCTCATCGAGGCTTACCCCAAGGCGACGCTGGCGCTGCTCGGCCTCGGCACGCCATTCAAGAAGCACCTGCGCGAGCGCGAGACGCGGGCTCGGATCCTCGAGGCGCTGGCCGGCGAGCTCCGCTTCGGCCCCGGCGTCTGGCGGGAGCTCTGCATCCAGAGCGACCACCTGTTCGAGGCGGTGATCTGCGCCTTCACCGGCTTCCTGTGGGCGCGCGACGGCTGGGCGCTGCCGCCCGCGGCCGAACCGCGCGACGACGAGGCCCGCCTGCGCGACGGCTGGATCTGGACGCCACCCGCGCGCAGCGCCGACGAAAGGTCGGACGAAAAGTCGGACGAGAAGTCCGCGGCCGAGGGCTGACCCGGCCGCGGTCGGTCGCCTGGCGTCTTATCTGGCGCCGATGGCCGGACCGATGTCGTCGTCGTCATCGTCGTCGTCGAGGTGCGAGCGACGGCGATCCGCGGCCGTGGGCCCGAGCAGCGAGCTCGGACCGCGGTCGCGCAGGAACTCGAGGAAGGCCAGCGCCGGCGGCAGCTCGGCGGCGGGAATCTCGTCGAGCAGCTCGCGCGCCTGGCGGCGCAGGATCTCGCCCGGTGCCTCGCTGGTCGCCACCGCGCGCGGCAGCTCGGCCGGCTCGGCCGGCTGCGCGACGTGCCCCCAAGGCGGCACGTTCGCCACCTCGATCTTCATGTGATCGAGCCAGGTCTGGATGTGGAAGTGCAGCAGCTCCGACCGGTAGGCGAACCAGCGCTCGCGCTCGGCGGGAAACGCCAGCAGGACGTCCTTGAACCTCCGGAACGCCCCCTTGCCGTCGATGGCGATCAGCAGCCGCTCGTGCAGCGCCTCGTCGGCGACCGACGAGACGAAGCGCTCCATCCAGCGATACTGCTCGCGCGACGAGGCGGGATCGACGCGCAGGTAGCGCTCCGGGTTGGCGGCCACGCGCGCCCGTCGGGCCGCGGCGTCCGGCTCACCCTCGACGATGGAGAGCAGGTCGCCGTTCTCGAGATCGAGGAAGCTCTCTTGGTCTGGAGAATTTCGCTCGAAGGCGATCTCCAGATCGCTCCAATTCACGGTAATCGGCATCGGTCCGCACTTTCTGCCAGCCCCTCCTCCCCAGAAGGAAGCACGGCAATAAATATGGGGAAAGTCTACGAGTCCCCGCCGGGTCTTGCAACCCAGCCGGGTGATTTGTCGATGAAAACGCAGGCCGGCTGGCACGCACTTTGACTTCCCCCGGGGCAGCAGACTAGACTGCTGCGCTTTCGGAAATTCCCGTACCCGGAGGTCGTCTTGGCTCGCGTCACCGTCGAAGATTGTCTGGAGAAGGTCAACAACCGCTTCGCCCTGGTCGTGCTGGGAGCCGAGCGCGCGCGTCAGCTCGCCAACGGCGGCCGGCCGCTGATCGCCTGCGCCAACAAGCCGGCCGTCACCGCGCTGCGCGAGATCGCCCAGTCCAAGGTCCGCTTCAACGAGTCGGTCGAAGGGACGGTCCGCCACTTCATCGACGAGGTGAAGGCGCGCAGCCTGCGTTCGGAAGGTCGCCGATAAACCGCCGGGCCGCTCAGGCCTTCGCGGCGATCGCGACCTTGAGGTAGTTCCCCTCGGGAAAGCCGGGGGCGACCGGGAAGTCGGGGGGCAACCCCACCCGCTCGACGATGCGCAGATCCGCGCCCGCGGCGGCGCCTCCCTCGGCGAGCGCTCGGTCGACCTCGGGGGCCGAGACCTTCGTCGAGTTGGTGGCGAAGACGAGCAAGCCGCCCGGCGCCAGCACCAGCGCGCACCCGGCAGCGAGCCGCGCCAGGTCGCGCGTCACCTGGAACTGCCCTGCGGGGCCGTGCGAGAAGGTGGGCGGATCGCAGACGACGACGTCGAACGAGCGCTTCCGGTCGGCGAAACGGTCGAGCGTCTTCACCGCGTCGTTGGTGATCATCTCGAGGCGCGCCGGGTCGAGCCCGGAGAGCTCGTAGTTGCGGCGCGCCCGGGCGTGTGCCTTGGCCGCCAGATCGACCGCCACCACCTCGGACGCGCCGGCCTTCGCCGCGTGGACCGAGAACGCGCCCGTGTAGGAGAAGAGGTTCAAGAGGCGCCGGCCCGCCGCGCGCGGCGCGACGGCCGCCCAGCCGAGGCGCATGTCGGGGAACAGCCCCACCCCGAGCGGCGCCGTCACGTCGATGCCGAAGCGGCAAGCGCCGTCGCCGACCACCAGCTCGACCGGCGCCTCCTCGCCGCGGACGCGGCCCGCCGGCTCGGGCGGCGCCGAACCGCCGAGCGGCCGCAGCCGCCGCTGCTCATAGATCCCGCGCGGCGCGAGCTCCGCCTCGATCGCGCCGTAGAGCTCGTCGCGCCAGCCGAGCGCCCCCGCCGACAGCCAGACCACGACCACGAAGTCGCCGTACCGGTCGACCGTCACCCCGGGGAGCCCCTCGCTCTCGCCAGAGAAGACGCGCATCGCCTCGGGGAGCGCGGCGCCGTAGAGCCGGCGCCGCAGCTCGACCGCCCGCCCGAACCGGGCCGCGACCACCCCCCGCCCCGGCTCGACCGCCTCGCGGGCGTCGCGGGTCAGGACCCGCACGGCGATGGCGTGCTCGCGGTCGACGTACCCGCGGCCGACGAATTCCCGGTTTCCGGCGATGAGGTCGATGACGGCGCCGGTCTCCTCGGCGATTCCGCGCGGCCCCAAAGCCTCCCGGAAGACCCAGGGATGACCTGCGTGCACCCGCGTCGCGACGTCGCCCGGAACCCGATATTCACCTACACGCCGCCGAACCCCCGGCGTGACCTGGGACGGACGAGCTTGCCGGGGGGGCTTCCTCACAGCGCGGCACCGGGAAGCGCACTTGCAAGCGTACTTAGAAGACTGCAGGTTTCCACCGCGCGGCACCATAGAGATGCCAGGTTTCCCTGTCAAAGGGTTCAGTGTAGGCTTGAGCGCTTGATTTCCGGACTGAAACCGGCAAGGCTCCGGTGAAAGGATCCCCTCGGTATGACCTCCAAGCCCCCTTTCGGAATGGCCGCGAGCGGACACTCGGACGCTGACCCCGACCTGGATCTGGAGGATCTCTCCGACCAGATCGACGTCGACCCGTCCCAGGACGTCACCGTCGAAGCCTCCGAAGAGGCGACGCTGGAAGTGGCCGAGGAGGAGCATGCCAACACCCTGACGCCGCCGCCGATCGGGATGGAGACGCCACCGCCCTCGCTGCGGGCCCCGACGCTCATGGGGTTGCCGCTGCCGTCGCTGCCGCTGCCGGGCGTGACCGCCGCCGCGCGGCCGACCATCAGCACCATCGACAGCAGCGACGACGAGGTCACGGTGATGGCGCGCCCGTCGGTCGCCGATGACGAGGAGGAACCGACGAAGATCGAGCCGGCCGAGACCGCGCTGCACGCGGCGGCCAGCAAGGACGACGACGAGGTCACGACTGCGCTGTCGGCGCAGGCGAGCGTCGAGCGCGAGCGCGCGCTCCGGAAATCGGTCCCGCCGTCGCTCGACATGCCGCTGTCGGCGCACGGCTACGGCAGCGACGACTCGGCCGAGTTCGAAGACCCGGAGGAGGACGACGGCATCAAGATCGGCGGCGAGACGCCGGGAGCGATCTCGGTCGACGACGACGCCATCGCCACCAGCAGCTACTCCGCCGACGCCCAAGATTCGCAAGATTCGCAAGATTCTGAGGAGCCGTCGTCGGAGCTGGAGGCCGTGCTGGCGCCGCGACGCCCGACCGCCGCCCTGGGCTCGCTGGGCTCGCTCGGGTCGCTCGGCTCGGCATCGCCGTTCAGTGGCTCGCCGGTGCTCGGCCGCCCCGACGCGTTCAGCTCGCCCCGCCTGCCGACCCCCAGCCCGGGCTTCGGCGGCCTCTCCCTGCCGAGCCCGGCCGCCCCGGCGCCGACCGCTTCGCCGTTCTCGGCGCGCCTCGCGCCCGCGGGCTCCCCATATGGCGGCGCGCGCGCGACCTCGTCGGTGTCGATGCCGGCGCTCCAGATCCCCGCCCCTTCGGGCATCGCCGCGACCACCACGGGAACCAGCGGCGGTTTCCTTCGAACCGCCAAGATGCCGGTGGTGGCCGCAGGCCTCTTCGTGATTGCCGGCTTCATCTTCGGGATGGTGGTCGGCGTGAAGCTCGGACTTGGTCATCACGCGTCGCCGGCGGTGGTGACCGCCCAAGCGACGCCCCCTGCGCCGATCGTCATCCAGCCGGTCGCGCCGACGCCTCCGACCGCCGCCGCCACGGCCGCCGTGGCTGCCACCCCGCCGGGCCCGGCCGCGCCCGCCGCGGCGCCGGTGCCTGCGGCGGCACCGGCCGCGCCCGCTGCCACCACGACCGCCGCGGTCGCGCAGGAGATGCCCGCCGCCAAACCGGCACCGAAGCCCGCCGTCAGGCGCGTCGCCCGCCCCGTCCACAGGGTGGCGGCCGCCGACGACATGGGGATGCCCAAAGCCGCGGCGCCGAAGCCCGCGCCCGCCCCCAAGGCCAAGCCCGCCCCCAAGGCCAAGGCCAACAAGGCCTGGGTCGACCCGTTCGCCGAGTAGC
>DATNDC010000255.1:0-13823 GCA_035607055.1 Polyangia bacterium | reverse complement strand
AGCCTGGACGTCTCGAAGATCCTCAACTTCGGCGTCCAGATCCAGACCGGCGGCGGCGCCGCGGCTGACGCGGGCCAGCCGGCCGCGCCCACCCCGGCGATCGTCCACGTCGACAGCTTCTCGGTCAACTAAGCCGTCGTCCAGGCCCTCCTGGGCTCGAAACAGCCGGCGTCTCGCCTCGCGCGGGACGCCGGTTTTTTTTTGCCCGCGCGCAGGCGCTAGACTCGACCCGATGCGCGTCCGCGGCGTCCTCCCAGCGCTGGCAGCGTCCGCGGCCCTCGTGGCCTTCGACGCCGGGCCTCGCGCGGGGACCCTGATTCAGTGGACGGCGCTCGAGCCCGGGATCGAGTACGCGACCGTCGAGCCACCCGGCCCCAAGGACCTCCCGATCGACGGCCGCATTCAGGTGGTCCGGATCGATCCACGAAAGCGACGTCTCGAAGCGGTCATGTCCGGCGGTGACGACGCCAAGCTGCGCCCGGCGGGCGCCTGGTGCCGCGAGCGCCACCTCGCCGTCGCCATCAACATGGGCATGTACGAGAAGGACCAGCGGACCAACACCGGCTACGCGCGGAAGGCCGGTTACGTGAACAACGGCCACTGGGGCGCGACGTACAAGGCGGCGCTCGGCGTCGCGCCCACCAAACTCGGCGCGGCGCCCGTCTTCATGGCCGACCTCGACAAACCGGCCGACAAGGCGCGCCTCGCCGACTACGGCACCGTCGTGCAGAACCTCCGGCTCATTCGCGCCGGTCAGAACATGTGGACGAAACAAGATCGCCGCTGGAGCGAAGCCGCGGTCGCCGTCGACAAGCAGGGACGCGTCCTCTTCATCTTCAGCCGCTACCCGCACACGATGAAGGAGCTCAATGACATCCTGCTCGCCCTCCCGCTGGACATCGACGCCGCCATGCACGTCGAGGGCGGCCCGGAGGCGAGCCTCTCGATCCACGCCGGCAAGGTGAACCTCGACTTGAACGGCAGCTACGAGACCGGCTTCGTCGAGAACGACGGGGAGGCCCGCCAGTGGCCGATCCCCAACGTGCTGGGCGTCCTCGCCCGCTGACAAATGCCTCGTCCTGCCTCTTGACCGAGGCGTTCGCATGAATGTCGTATATATGCGACAATCTTTTCATGCGGGCGTTCGGAGAAACGGTGTTGGCCTGGCGGCTGACACGCGGGATGACGCAGACGCAGCTCGCTCGAGCGGCACGGGTTCCCCGAACCAACCTCTCGGCAGTCGAGCGCGGTGATCGCGAGGTTACCCTCCGGACGCTCCGCGCCCTGGCGCTGGCGCTGAACGTCCGCCCGGGCGCTCTCGTCGACGGCGAGACGCCGGGCGCTTCGGCGTCTCCCCTCACGCGAGCCCAGATGGAGCGAATCGCCGAGGCCACCGTGCGCGGGACATCGCTCTCCGATCCGCGCGAGGCGACACTGGCGCGCTGGCTGGCAGCGAGCCTCTCGTCGCAGCTCAGGCCCGTCCGGCGGCGTCCCAGTCCCCGACAGAGCGACCGGGCGTATTTCCTCTTGCGATCCGCCGAGCCGCCGGAGGTGATCGCCAGCTTGGTCACCCGGGTCGTCGAAAAGCTGCCGCGCGCATGACCCCCCGTAAGATCGAGCGATTCATGTCGATTTTGGCGGCCGAGCTGGCCACCCCGGCCCGGGCCTTCGTGACCGGCGCCGCCGCCGCCGCGCTGTGGGGTCGCGTTCGTCCGAGCTACGATATCGACCTCGGCCTGGAGTTGAAGCGCGGGGCGCGAACCGGCTGGCAGGCGGTCGAGCGGGCAGTCGAGAAGGCGACCGAGCGAACGGGAATCGCGGCCAGCGTCGCCGAAGACATCGACCGCTGGGGGATGATCACGTTGCTCGATTACAAGCGAACATCGCGCCGCTACGCGGTCTACGGCCAGCTGGAGGTGAGGCTGCTCGACCCGGCCAACTGGTCCATCGGCAAGCTGACCCGCAACCTCGACTCGGACCTCGGTGACGTCCAGGAGGTCTTCCGCCGCCAGCGCGTCCAGGCAGCGAAGGTCGCGTCGATCTGGGGCCGCGCCCTCCGGGCCAGCCCTGCCTCTACCGCGCAGAGCCAGTTTCGCCGCAACGTCGAGCGGTTTCTGCGCGACCGCGGACGTCGTATCTGGGGCCGCAACTTCGACGTCGAAGCGACGATCGCCGCGTTCGAGCGCGCCGCCCGAATCAGGCGCCCGCGCCCGCTGACTACTTGATCCCGATCGCCCCGGCCCAGTCGACGAACTGCCCCGGGAAGATGCCCAGCAGGAGGACGGCCAGCGCGGTCAGCAACAACCCGGCGCGCATGGTGGTCCCGTCCGTCGGCGTGAGCGGCCTGGCGGCGTCGCGGAAGTACATGGCCACGACGACGCGCAGGTAGTAGTAGACGCTCACCAGGCTGTTGAGCACGGCGACGATGACCAGCCAGTGGAGCTGGTCCGACTGCATGGCGGCGCGGAAGAGGTAGAACTTGGCGAAGAAGCCGCCCAGCGGGGGGACGCCGCCCAGCGAGAGGAGAAAGAGCGTCATGGCCAGCGCGACGGCCGGGCGCGCGGCGCCCACCCCGGCCCAGTCGTCGATGTAGAGGCGCTCGTCGCTGCGGTTGCCGACCCAGGCGACGACGCCGAACACACCCAGCGTCGTGAAGGTGTAGGCCACCAGGTAGAAGAGGACCGCCGGCTTGGCCTCGGCGACGCCCATCCCCATGGCGACCACGCCGATGAGCAGGTAGCCCGCGTGCGCGATCGACGAGTAGGCCAGCATCCGCTTGATGTTGTCCTGGCGGATGGCCGCCAGGTTTCCCAGCGTCATGGTCAGCGCCGCCAGCACCGACAGCGCCGAGGCCCAGCCCGTGAAGTCGAAGACCATCAGCGGGCTCGCGAAGGCCGTCCCCAAGAGGCGCACGATGGCGCCGAAGGCGGCGGCCTTCACGCCCGCCGCCATGAAGCCGGTGACCGGCGTGGGCGCCCCCTCGTAGGCGTCGGGGGCCCACATGTGGAAGGGGACGGCGGCGACCTTGAACACCAGCGCCACCAGGATGAAGTACTCGCCCATGTAGAAGAGCGGCGCCTTGCTGGCCGTCGCCGTCTTGGCCGCGATCCCGGCGTAGGAGAGCTCGCCGCCGGTCATCCCGTAGACCAGCGCCATCCCGTACACCAGGAACCCGGTGGCGAAGGCGCCCATGAGGAAGTACTTCATCGCCCCCTCGGCGCTGCGCAGGCTGCGACGCGCGCAGCCGGTCAGCACGTAGGCGCCCAGCGACATCGTCTCGATGCCGATCAGCAGCGACACCAGGCTGGTGGCGTGGACCACCATCACCATGCCCGAGGTGGAGAAGAGGACCAGCGCGTAGAACTCGCCGAACTCGAATCCTTGCTCGCGCAGGTAGGGTGGCGCGAACAGCAGCGTCAACAGGGCCGCGGACACGAAGGCGGCGTCGAGGTACAGCGACATCCGGTCGACGGTCAGCATCCCGTCGAAGTGCGAGGCCGGCGTGGCGGCGTCGCCCCACTCGAACCCGATCGCCACCAGCGCGGCCACGCAGCCGGCGACCCCGAGCCAGGCCAGCCCCGCCCGCGCCTTCCCCTCGATGAACGTCTCGCCCAGGAGGACCACGCACCCCATGCCGATCAGGATCAGCATCGGCGCGTAGGCGAAGAGCTGCGAGCTGTCGAAGCTCATGGCGCGTTCCCTTCCGGCGCGGCCAGCGGCGCCGGCATGACCGGCGGCGCGGCGGGCGGCGGCGCGGCGGTGAGGGCCGGGTAGACGTGCGCCGGGGCGTCGGGCGAGCGCCGGGACTCCTCGAGCCGGTCGCGGTAGTTGGCCACGAACGCGTCGACCGACTTCTCGGAGCGGCTCAGGATCGGCTGCGGCGCCAGGCCCATCACCAGCGCGGCGGCCACCACGATGCCGAACACCCAGGTCTCGCGGCCGTGGATGTCGCGCACCGATTTGTTCTCCGGCTTGTCGAGCGGACCGAACATCAGCTTCTGGTACATGGTGAGGAGGTACATCGCGGCCAGGATGACCGCGCTGGCGGCGATGGCGCCCATCAGCTTGGGCATCGGAAAGAAGCCCGCCATGTGCTGGCCCGCCCAGACCTTGTGGGCGGTGAAGGTGCCGATCAGCACCAGGAACTCGCCGATGAACCCGCACAGGCCGGGCAGGCCCACCGAGGCCAGCACGATCGCCAGAAACAGGGCCGCGAACACCGGCGTCTTGGCCCACAGGCCCCCGAAGTCGGCCAGCCGGCGCGTGTGGCGGCGGTCGTAGAGGAGGCCCACCGCGAAGAACAGACCGCCGGTCGAGATGCCGTGCGCCAGCATCTGGTAGATGGCCCCCTGCACGCCGATCGGCGTGACCGTCATGATGCCGAGCACCACGAACCCGAGGTGCGAGACCGACGAGTAGGCGACCAGCTTCTTGGCGTCGTCCTGCACGTACGCCATCAGCGCGCCGTAGATGATGCCGATGACGGCGAGAATGGCCAGCAGGGGCGCCGCCTGGGCAGCGGCCAGCGGGAACATCGGCAGCGCGAAGCGCAGGAAGCCGTAGGTGCCGAACTTCAGCAGCACGCCGGCCAGGATCACCGAGCCGCCGGTCGGCGCCTCGACGTGCGCGTCGGGCAACCAGGTGTGCAGCGGGAAGATCGGCACCTTGATGGCGAAGGCCAGCGCGAAGGCGGCGAAGCAGGCCATCTGCGCCGAAGCGGGCAGCGTGAGGTGCGAGAGCTGCGTGTAGTCGAGGCTGTAATTGCCGGTGGCCGTGTGCCAGGCGGCGTAGAGGTAGAGGATCGCGACCAGCATGAGCAGCGACCCGACCAGCGTGTAGATGACGAACTTGATCGAGGCGTAGAGCCGCCGCTCGCCCCCCCAGACCCCGATGATGAAGTACATCGGGATCAGCATCAGCTCCCAGAAGACGTAGAAGACGAACAGGTCGAGCGCGAGGAAAGCGCCCAGCATGCCGGTCTCCAGGATCAGCATGGCCGCGGTGAACTCGCGCACCCGGACGTTGCGGATGCCGATCGCCTGCGGTGAGAGCAGCGTCAGCGGCACCAGGAACGTCGTCAGCATCACCAGCCAGAGCGAGATCCCGTCGACGCCCAGGTGGAAGTGGATCCCCAGCGGCTCGATCCAGGACTTGTCGACCTCCAGCTGGAAGCCGCCCTGGCCGGCGTCGAAGCCGGTGAGGATCAGCAGCGAGACGGCGAAGGTGACGATCGACGTCAGCAGGCCCAGGCCGCGGTGGATCGACTCCTCCTCGCGCGGCACCAGCATGACGAGGATGGCGCCGAAGAGCGGCAGCAGCGTGACCCAGCCGAGCACGCCCATCAGCGCACCTCGACTTTCTGTTTCACCGCCGCGCTGGTCCCCCAGCGCGGGTCTTTGACGTGGACGCGAATGGTGTAGGTCCCCGGGTGTGCGTAGGTGTGGCGCGCGGTCGGCCCGCCGGGCTCCCCCGCGCTGGCGCCGTCGTCGAAGTCGTAGTCGTACTCGAGCGGGCGGCTCTGCGGCTTCGCGCCGCGGCGCGCGTCGACGTCGACCTGCAGGCCGCTGACCGTCACCTTGAGCCCGTCGGGCACCGAGGGCCGCGTGGCGCCGTAGAGCAGCGCCGCCACGCCGATGGCGAACACCGCCATGTAGCGCTGGCCGTCGCCGACCTGGACGGCGCGGGCGATCCGGCCGAAGACGTCGACGATGGCCGCCGAGCCCTCGACCAGGATCTTGTCGATCAGGATGCGGTCGACGATGAAGTAGATCGCCTGCGCGAGGCGCTTGAGCGGGCGGATGATCAGGAAGTCGTAGAGCTCGTCGACGCGGAACTTGTCCTGCGCCAGCCGCACCAGGCCCGGGAACGTCTCGGCGAACTTCTTGGCCGGTGCGCGGTAGCCGCCGCCGTAGAAGAGGTAGGCGACGCCGATGCCGACCAGCGCCAGGACCGTGGCGCCGACCATCACGCCGATCTCGGTCGCCTCCTTGACCTCCATCTCGGCGCCCAGCACCGGGGCCAGCGCGCGATCGAGCAGGTTCCAGTCGGTGTGCTCGAACAGGCTGCCGGGCAGACCGACGAAGCCCCCGATCGCGGCGCCGATGGCCAACACCACCAGCGGGCCGACCATGCTCCCCGGCGACTCGTGGATGTGGTGCTGCACCTCGTGTGAGGCGCGCGACTCGCCCGAGAAAACCAGGAAGTAGAGGCGCGACATGTAGAACGCGGTCCCCAGCGCGGCGGCGCTCAGCACGATGCCCGCCGCGGTCCCGACCCACTCCCAGCCCTTGAGGTACTCCGTCGACATGGCGCCGGCGATGATGGCGTCCTTGGAGAAGAACCCGGAAAAGAGGACGACGCCGCAGATCGCCATCCAGCAGACGAAGAAGACCGCGTGCGTCCAGGGGAGCTTCTTGCGCAGCCCGCCCATCTTGGTGATGTCGCCCGAGCCGCTCATGGCGTGCATCACCGAGCCGGCGCAGAGGAACAGGCCGGCCTTGAAGAAGGCGTGCGTGTAGAGGTGGAAGATGCCCCCCTCGAAGTTGCCCGTGCCGACGCCGACGAACATGAAGCCGAGCTGGCTGATCGTCGAGTAGGCGAGGACCTTCTTGAAGTCGTCCTGGGCGAACCCGATGATCGCCGCGTAGAGGGCGGTCAGCGCCCCGATGGCGGTGACGATGGCCATCGCGGCGGGCGCCAGGATGTAGAGGGCGTGCATGCGGGCGACCATGTAGACGCCCGCGGTGACCATGGTGGCGGCGTGGATGAGCGCCGAGACCGGCGTGGGACCGGCCATCGCGTCGGGCAGCCAGACGTAGAGGGGGATCTGCGCCGACTTGCCGGTGGCGCCGATGAACAGGAACAGCGCGGCCCAGAAGGCGATGGACCCGCCCAGCCAGAGCGGCTGCGCGAGCGCGCCTCCGGGCGTCGCCGCGTCCTGGATCTGCTGGAAGTTGAGCGTCCCCGCGTACTGATAGAGCAGGAACATCCCGATCAGGAAGCCGAGGTCTCCGATCCGGTTGGTGATGAACGCCTTCTTGCCGGCGTCGGCGTTGGGCGTCTCCTTGTACCAAAATCCAATCAGCAGGTAGCTGCAGAGCCCCACACCCTCCCAGCCGATGAACATCACCGGCAGGCTGTCACCCAGCACCAGCACCAGCATCGACCCGCAGAAGAGGTTCAGGTAGGCGAAGAAGCGCGCGACGTCGGGGTCGTGCTCCATGTACCCCGACGAATAGACGTGGATGAGGAATCCGATGAAGGTGATGATCAGGCAGAGCAGCCCCGAGAGGCCGTCCAGCTTGAACGCCAGATCGATGTGCAGCGGGCCGGCTGCGATCCAGGTGCCGACGGTGTCGTGCAGCCCGGCGACGCCGGCCGCGGGCAGCGCCGCGAAGTAGGCGTCGAAGGCGACGATGCAGGCGCCCGCGATCATGCCGACGGCCACCGCGACGACCGTGTCGCGCGACCACTTGCGGCCGAACAACATCAGCAGCGCCGCGCCGATGAAAGGCAGCAGCGGAATCAGGCGAAGGTTGAAGATCACGGCGTCGTCCCCCTCACCGCTTCATCAAGGTGATTTCGTCGAGGTTGACGGTCTGCCGGCCGCGGAAGAGGCCTACGAGGATCGCCAGCCCCACGGCCGCCTCCGCCGCCGCCAGCGCGATGACCAGGAAGGCCAGCACGTGCCCCTTCATGTCATTGAGCTGGCGCGAGAAGGCGAGCAGCACCAGGTTGCCGCCGTTGAGCTGGAGCTCGATCCCCATGAGCACGATGAGCGCGTTCCGGCGCAGGAGGACGGCGGAGGTCCCGATGAGAAAGAGCGCGAACGACAGGACCAGGTAGTAGGTGGTCGGCATGACGGCTAGTGGTGCCCTTCCGGCGCCTTCTGCGCTGCATCTTGGGGCGCGCCGGGATAATCGTGGCGGGCCATCTCCTCGATCTGCTTGCGGTACTCGCCGGCGCGCTCGGCGGCGACCTCTTTCTGGTGCGAGCGGGAGATCACCACGCCGCCGATGATGGCCACCAGCAGCAACACCGAGATCGCCTCGAACGGGTAGAGAAACTCGCGGAACAGGAGATCGCCGACCGCGGCGACCGTCCCGAAGGTGTCCGACGGGGTCGCGGGCGCCACCTTGGGCAGCTCGATCGCCACCACGTCGATGAACTTCACGAACAGGTAGACGCCGGCCAGCACGCCTGCCACGCGCAGCGGCCGGAACGACAGCGGCGTCACCTCCTCGCGGTTCAGGATCATGACCACGAAGATGAAGAGGACCATGATGGCCCCGGCGTAGACGAGAACCTGGATGACGGCCAGGAAGTGCGCCATCAGCGTGGCGTACATCGCCGCCAGCCCGAAGAAGGTGGCCACCAGCGACATGACCGCCGTGACCGGGTTCTTGCGGGTGATGGTCAGGATCGCGAAGCCGACGATCATGGCGGCCAGGATCCAGAACACCACGGCGTCGGCCGCCGAGGTCCCCTCGGGGGCGAAGAAGCTCACGCCGCCGCTCCCTTGGCCGCCACGGCCGCCGCCGGGATTCCAATGGTCTTCGGCTTGATGCGCGCCTCGAAGTCGGCGCGGAACTTGGTGAGGAACCCCAGCATCGGCCAGGCCGCCGCGTCGCCCAGCGCGCAGATGGTGTTGCCGCCGATCCCGTTGGCGATGTTGGCCAGGAGCTCGACGTCCCCGTCCTGCCCTTCGCCGCGCGCCAGGCGCTTGCAGACGCGCGCCAGCCAACCCGAGCCCTCGCGGCAGGGCGTGCACTGGCCGCACGACTCGTGCGCGTAGAACTGCATGATGCGGGCGCAGAACGCCACGACGTCGGTGCTGTCGTCGAACACCACGATGCCGCCCGAGCCGGCCATCGTCTTCAGCTTGCGGCCGCCGCCGAGATCGAACGGCACGCCCGGCCGCACCTCGACGTCCTTGATGCGGGCGTCGGTCATGAGCGCGTCGAACTCGCAGGGCACGTCGAGCTCGCTGGCGTCGAGCGGCGGCATCGAGCTGCCGCCCGGGATGACCCCCTTGAGCTGGCGCCCGTTGGGGATGCCGCCGCAGACGTCATAAATGATGTCGCGGAAGGGGATCCCCATCGGCAGCTCGTAGACGCCCGGCTTCTGCACGTGGCCGGAGACGCAGACGATGCGCGTGCCGCCCGACTTGCCGATGCCGAGGTTGTTGAACCACTCGCCCCCCTTGGTGACGATCTCGGGGACGTTCATGATCGTCTCGACGTTGTTGACCACCGTCGGCGCGGCGAACAGACCCTTGATGGCCGGGAACGGCGGCTTGACGCGCGGCCAGCCTCGCTTCCCCTCCAGCGAGTTGAGCAGCCCGGTCTCCTCGCCGCAGATGTAGGCGCCGGCGCCGCGGTGGAGGGTGATGTCCAGCTTGAACGACCCGCCGCCCCCGACCGCCGGGTGGTCCTTGCCCAGCCAGCCCGCCGCGTAGGCCTCGTCGATCGCCGCCTGGACGATCTTCGCCTCGCGCATCATCTCGCCGCGGATGTAGATGTACGCGTGCTTGCAGCCGAGCGCGTACGAGGAGATCAGCATCCCCTCGATGAGCAGGTGTGGGTCGAAGGCGAGCAGCTCGCGGTCCTTGCAGGTCCCCGGCTCGGACTCGTCGGCGTTGACCACCAGGTAGACGACCTTGGCGTCTTTGGGGATGAACGACCACTTCATCCCCGTGGGGAACCCGGCGCCGCCGCGGCCGCGCAGGTTCGACTTCTTCACCTCGTCGACCAGGACCGCCGGCTGCAGCGTCAGCGCCTTGCGCAGCGCCTCGTAACCGCCGCGCTGCTGGTAGACCGACAGCTTGTGGCTGTTGGCGACACCAAAGTTCTTGGTGACGATCTTGACGCCTTTCGACTCCTGCCAGGTCGCCGCCATGGTTAAACCTTCGAGCCTCCAGGGCCGACGCCCAGCATCGTCCGGTCGAGCGGCACGCTCTGCTGTTGCGCGCGGAACCGCTTGCGAAGATCGTCCAGCGCCGCGTCGACCTTCTCGGGCGTCAGATCGAGGAAGTAGTCGTCGCCGCAGATCATCATCGGCGCGTTGGCGCAGGCCGCCAGGCACTCTTCTTCGACGATGGAAAACGCTCCGTCGGGCGTCGTCTCGCCGGCCTTGATCCCGAGCCGCCCCTCGAGGTGCTTGAGGATGCCGTAGCCCCCCTTGAGCATGCAGGAGATGTTCGTGCAGACCATCAGCTCGTGCCGCCCCTTCTTCTCCCGATGGAACATCGTGTAGAAGGTGACGACGCCGTAGATGTGGGCCGGCGCGACGTCGAGCGTGCGCGAGACCAGCTCGATGACGTCGTCGGGCAGGTGACCGAACTCCTCCTGGGCGACGTGAAGCACCGGCAGGAGGGCCGCCTGCTTGGTGGGGTACCGCGAAAGGAGCTTCGCGACCCGCTCCTTCGATTGCGCTGAAAACTCGAGCGGCATGGGTGGGCTAAGCCGCCGCGAAACTAAGAGAAACGAGACAGCCTGTCAACAGCGCCGACGCCCGAAGGTCGCGCGGCTTTCCGGAGCCGGCGCTCAGATTTTGTCGACGTAATATCGTGCAACGGCGGCCACTGTCGCGTCGGGCGGGCCGAGGTCGATGATCGCCTTTTTCAGCAGCATGGCGGCCACCACCTGGTCCCCGTCCTGGAACGCGACATAGCCGAGCCAGGCGACCGGCAGCGCGTAGCGCGGGTGGAGGACGGTCGCCCGCTGGAGCGCCACCCGGGCAGCCGCCCGATCGTCGAGCAGCGCCCGCGCCGCTCCCAGCCGGGTGTAGGCGAAGGCCGCCCGGAACGGATCGCTGTCGTCGCTGCAGAGGCGCAAAGCCAGCTCCTCCTTGGCAGCCGCGGCCCGCAAAAGCGCCGGATCGCTGCTGGCCATCCCGCGCGACAGAAGGTCGCCGCCCACCGCGCTCTGCGCGCCGCACGATCGGGGGTTGACGGCCACGGTCGCCTGCCAGAGCCGCCGATCGTCGTGCCAGTCGCCGTGGCGCAGGTTGAGGATGACGACCAGCGCCGCCAGGTAACCGAGCCCGCCGGCGGCCGCCCGCCGCCGGTCGCCCGGCGCCGCGAACCGCTCGCCGAGCCGCCCCCAGGCCGCCGCGGCGCCGAGCGCGATCCCGCCGAGCGGCAGGTAGAGGAAGCGCTCGGCGGCCGGAATCGGCATCGGCAGCAGGTTCGATACCGGCAGCAAGGTCAGCAGGAACCAGCCGAGCCCCAGCGCCACGACCCGCTCGCCGCGCCGAACGGCGAGGACGATGAGCGCCAGATACGCCAGCACCCCCGCCATCGCCAGCGCCACCGGCCCCCAGGGCTGGCGGCCGAACGGGAAGTAACCGGTGTAGTCCGCGCAGAGCGGCCAGGGCCAGAGGAGCAACCGCAGGTCGTGGGCCCAGATCGCGGGCAGCCCGACCAGCGTGGCGCCGAACGACCCGCCAGGATACTGGGCGTACGCGACCGGCGTCTGCATCGGTCCGAACCGGATCGCCAGGTAGGCGACCGTGACGGCGACGAACGGGGCGAGCTCGCGCGCCAGCCGCCCGAGCTGCCGGCCCGGCCCGGCGGCCGCGGCCTCGGCCGGTCCCCAGGCGCGCGGCGTCTCGCGATCGAAGCGCCCGAGACGCAAGATCGCCAGCAGCGCGGGCGCCATGACCGCCGATTCCTTGGACAGAAGACCGAGCGCGTAGCAGCCAAGCGCCAGCACCGGGCGCCGGTCGAGCGCGAGGACCAGCGTCGCCAGCGTGAAGACCGTCACCAGCGAGTCCTCGCGAAACGAGGCGTTGTCGACGGTCTCGGCGGTGATCGGATGGAGCACGAACAGCAGCCCGGCCACGATGGCCCAGCGGCGCCGCCCCTCGGGGAGCAGCCGCCGCGCGAGCGCCATCAGCAGCCAGGCCGCGGCGACGTGCCAGACGAGGCTCGACAGCTTGAACATGGCCGGGTGAAACCAGACCATCCCGTCGAGCATGTAGGTGAGCGTGCAGAACGGCCGCCAGGTCCCTTCCAGGCTGGCCCCGAAGTAGCTCTTGTCGAGCAGCGTGCCGAACGATCCCGACTGCAGGAACCGTTGCGCGCCGACCAGGACCAGACCCTCGTCATAGGTGAACCCGTTGGCGAGCGCGCGGGCGAACGCCCCCAGCGCCGCCAGCGCCACGATGACCGCCGCCCCGCGCGGCGTCGCCCACCAGGGGAGAGCCGGCGTCACCGGCGCCGCGCGGGAACGGCGGAGCATGGGCCCCGATTGTACATGCGCCCGCCGCCCCGGCGCGCGCCGACAAGCATTTTGCTCGTGGCGCGGCAAGGTGCATGATGCCCGCATGCGCTTAGCTCAACTTAGGCCGGTCATGGTTGCTTTGATGGTCGCGGTCGGGTCCCTGACCGGGTGCGGACCCGACGGCACGGGCGGGAGAGGCGCGACCGGAGGTGGCAGCGGCGGCTCGGCCACGGCCGGCAGCGGCGGCCACGGCAGCGGCGGCGCGGCGGGCGGCGGTGGCTCGACCGCCACGGGTGGTGTCGGCGCGGGCGGCGGCGCCGGTACGGGGAGCGCCCACGATTGCTTCCCGCCCTGCATCGCCAACCTGCGGAAGAACTGCGAGCGGCCGGGGCTCGACGGGGGGACTTGCTCCACGACCAGCAGCATGATCTGTTACTCCAACGGGGTGCGCGAGATCGACACCGCCGTGGACGGGGGCGAGACGGCGACGTTCACCGAGACCGACGGCCAGACCCCTTGCTACAAGGTCGTGCTCGACAGCTCGAGCGGCGTGGAGACCTACGAAACGCCCGACGGGCAGACGGTCGCCGTGGTCACGGCCATCGGCGCCGGCGGCTACATGGTCACCTGCGGCGGCACCACGACGACCGTCAACATCTCGGGTCAGGCGTGCGCGATGGTGACGGAAGCCCAGTGCAGCGCGGCGGCCAGCTGCCCCTGAGCGGGCCGGGGCCTGCGCGGCGGTCAGATTGCTGGAGCCCGCCCGAACGGGCGCAGTAGAATCGAGCCATGTGCGAGCTTCTGGGGATGGAGTGCAACGTCCCCACGGACATCACGTTTTCCTTCACCGGGTTCGCGCTCCGCGGCGGCAAGACCGGCCCTCACGCCGACGGCTGGGGGCTAGCGCTCTACGAGGGGAAGTTCGCGCGCAGCTTCCTCGAGCCGAAGCCGGCCTGCGAGAGCGCGATGGCCGAGTACATCCGCCAGCACCCGATCAAGACGCTGCTGTCGATCGCCCACGTCCGTAAGAAGACGCGGGGCCGGGCCAGCCTGGAGAACACCCACCCCTTCAAGCGCGCGCTCTGGGGGCGGCACTGGGTGTTCGCCCACAACGGCACGCTGCCGCGGGTGAAGAAGCGCAAGCTGGTGCTCGAGCAGCCGGTCGGCGAGACCGACAGCGAGCACGCCTTCTGCTGGATGCTCGAGCGGATCCGGGCGGCGTTCCCCCGCGGCTACCCCCCGGACCCGCAGCGGCTCTGGCGGCTGGTGGCGGCGCTGGGGGGCGAGCTCGGCGCCGAGGGGAAGTTCAACTTTCTGCTCGCCGACGGGCGGCACCTCTTCGCGCGCTGCGGGACCAAGCTCTGCTACATCATTCGCAAGGCGCCGTTCGGCCGCGCCACGCTGCGCGACGCCGAGCTGGAGATCGATTTTTCGGCCGTCACGACCGCGAAGGACCGGGTGGCGGTCGTCTCGACCGAGCCGCTCACCCGCGACGAGGTCTGGCATCAGGGGACGCCCGGATCGCTGTGGGTCTTCGGCCGCGGCGCCCTGCGCGCCACGCTGCCGAGCGGCACCGCCGATCGCGATCCTGTGCGGCAG
>DATNDC010000032.1:0-5014 GCA_035607055.1 Polyangia bacterium | reverse complement strand
AACGAACAGGTCAGACGGAACCGCGATAGGTTTCCTTCCGATTTCATGTTCCAGCTCACTGGCGCCGAGAAGCTCGAGGTGATCGCAAAATGCGATCACCTCCGAAAGCTCAAGTTTTCTTCCGCGCTGCCGCTCGCTTTTGCGGAACATGGCGCTCTCATGTTGGCCAGTGTCCTGAACAGCGCAATTGCGATTCGAGTTAGCATCGAAATCGTCCGCGTATTCCTTCGGCTGAGAGAAGCCGCTATCGGTCATCGTGACTTGGCGGCTAAGATCGAAGCGCTTGAAGGGAAGTACGATCACCAGTTCAAGGTCGCATTCGACGCCATCCGGGAGCTCATGATCCCTCCGGTTCGGTCCGTAAGGCGGATCGGTTTCCAAGCAAAGCCCCACAGAC
Source organism: Polyangia bacterium (assembly GCA_035607055.1). Lineage (GTDB taxonomy): Bacteria > Myxococcota_A > Polyangia > Fen-1088 > Fen-1088 > JADGRB01. The sequence continues at coordinate 4,617 of DATNDC010000032.1, read as the reverse complement.
GACCATGAAGATCCTCCGCTCCTGCACCCACCCGCGCTGGTTCGCGGCGAGCGCGGCCGACCTGCAGGGGCTGCTGTCGGACCATCTGCACTGCGAACGGAAGGCGGCGGAGAACGCGCTGGCGCTGGTGCGGCGGTACCCGCACCGGGGCGAGTCGGTGACGCAGCTCGGACGGCTGGCCCACGAGGAGACGAGCCACGTCGTGCAGGTGGCGGCGCTGCTGGGGCGGCGGGGGTGGACGCCGCGGGCCGATTCGCCCAACCGCTACGCGCGGGCGCTGCTGGAGGAGGTGCGCGGGCGCGAGCCCGATCGGCTGCTCGACGCGCTGCTGGTGGCCGCGTTCATCGAGGCGCGCTCGCACGAGCGGCTCGGGCTCTTGGCGCGAGGGTTCGCCGCGCGCGGGGACGGAGAGCTGGCGGATTTCTACGCGGCGCTGGGCGGCGCTGAGGAGCGGCACGCGGAGATCTTCCTCGAGCTGGCCGAGCCGCTGGTGCCCCCCGACGCGTTCGCGGCGCGCCTCGAGGAGCTGGGGGAGCGCGAGGCGGAGATCCTGGGCGCGCTGCCGCACGGCAGCCGCGTTCACTGAGCTTCGAAGACGACGGACCCGCCCACCACGGTCGACGCGACCTGGAGGTCGGCCGACCAGAGCACCAGATCGGCGCGCCGGCCGACCTCCAGCCTTCCCCGATCGGCGAGGCCGAGACGGGCAGCCGGCACGGCCGTCGCCATCGAGAGGGCATCCTCCAGCTGGGCGCCGCCGAGCGCCACCATGGCGCGCACGGCGCGGTCGAGCGTGAGCGTCGAGCCGGCCAGCGTACCGTCGGCCAGACGCGCGCTCTCGCCGTCGGAGACGATCGTCCGCCCGCCCAGCGTGTACGTCCCCGCCGGCGCACCCGCCGCCGCGACCGCGTCGGTCACCAGCGCGATCCCCGCCGGCCCCTTCGCGCGCAGCGCCAGGTTCAGCGCTGCCGGGTGGGCGTGGACGCCGTCGGCGATCAGCGTGACGGTCAGACGGTCGTCGGTCAGCGCCGCGCCGACCGCCGCGGGCGCGCGGTGGTGAAACGGGGACATGGCGCTGAAGAGGTGCGTGACCAGCGTGGCGCCGGCGGCGGCACCGGCGATCATCTGGTCGAAGGTGGCGTCGGTGTGGCCCAGGCCGACCACCACCCCCGCCTCGACGAGCCGCTTGAGCAAAACCAGCGCGCCCCGGCGCTCGGGCGCCAGCGTGACCAGGCGGACGGCCCCCGTCGCGCAGAGCTCGTCGAGGACGTCGTCGAGCGTCGCGTCGGCCTCGGCGATGGCCGGCGGAGCGTGCGCCCCCGCGCGGATGGGCGAGAGCAGCGGCCCCTCGAGGTGCAGCCCGAGCGGCGCCGCGCCCGGTCCCGTTCGCGCCGTCGCGAAGGCGATGGCGACCGCCCGGTAGTGCGCCGGCGCGGCGCTGACGATCGACGGCAGAAAGCTGGTGACGCCGGTCGAGGGAAGCCGAGCGCCCAGCGCGCGCAGCGCCGCCGCGTCGCCGCCGACCTCGAACCCGAACGCGCCGTTGCACTGCAGATCGATGAGCCCCGGCGAGACGATCGCCGCGTCGAGGCGCGGCGCCGGCAGCTCGCCCGCGGCGCCGGTTCGGACTTCCACGATCCGCTCGCCCTCGACGACGAGCGCGCCTGGCACGAGACGTCCGTCCACCAGCAGGCGCCCGGTGACGGCGAACCGGTTGTGGCCGCGAGGCGATTCTGTTTTCATCGGGCGTCGCTATCCTACGTCGCAACCCTCTCGGAGGCTGCATGCGCATGTTCCCCGCCCCTGCATTGACGCCGATCCTCATCGTCGGCGCGCTCGCCCTGCCGCTCTTGGCGGTGCTCGGCCGCCCGTCGGCGGCGGCGACAGCGACCAAGACCGTTCCACCCGCGTCGGGCGCCGGGTTGGCGTTCCCCTTCCCGGTGACGGAGAAGACCCTGGCCAACGGCCTGCGCGTCTACGTGGTCGGCTACGACTCGCCCGGGCTGGTCGCGTTCTATTCGATCGTGCGCACGGGGAGCCGCAACGAGGTCGAGCCCGGCAAGTCCGGGTTCGCGCACTTCTTCGAGCACATGATGTTCCACGGCACCGACAAGTACTCACTCGACGCCTACAACGGGATCATCAAAGAGATGGGCGCCGACTCGAACGCCTTCACCTCCGACGACCTGACCGTCTATCACATCCTGGCCGGCAAGAAGGCGCTCCCCAAGATCGTCGAGATCGAGAGCGATCGCTTCCAGCACCTCACTTATCAGCAGCCCGACTTCCAGAAAGAGGCGCGCGCCGTCCTCGGTGAATACAACAAGGATGCCTCCAACCCGATCGAGAAGATGGTGGAGGCGCTCTACGACCACGCCTTCACGACCCACCCCTACAAGCACACCACGATCGGCTTCCTGAAGGACATCGAGAACATGCCCAACGAGATGGCCTACTCGCGGCAGTTCTTCGACCGCTACTACCGTCCGGAGAACGTCGTCCTCCTGGTGGTGGGCGACGCCGATCCGCAGGAGGTCTTCAAACTGGTCGAGCAGCACTACGGCGATTGGAAGCCGGGCGCGCCGCACCCCAAGATCCCCGTCGAGCCGCCTCAGGCCAAGCAGCAGCGGGTCGACCTGACCTGGCCGGGCCCGACGCTGCCGATGTTGATCGAGGGGTACCACACGCCCGGGTTCTCGACGACCAACGTCGACCTGCCGACGCTGGACGTGCTGGCCGAGCTGCTGTTCGCCGAGCGCGCGCCGCTCTACAAGAAGCTGGTGATCACCGAACAGAAGGTGGAGTCGATCTCCGGCTCGAATGACGCCCACGTCGATCCCAACCTGTTCACCGTGTTCGCGCGCATCAAGAATCCGGCCGACGTCGGCTACGTCGAGAAGGCGATCCACGACGAGATGGCCCGCATCGCCAAAGAAGGCGTCGACGACAAGACGCTGCACGAGGTCCTCTCGCACGTGAAGTACGCCTTCGCCGGGCAGCTCTCGACGGCCGACAAGACCGCCACGACCGCCGCCGACTTCGTGGCGCTGACCGGCCACCTCGAATCGATCAACGAGTACTTCTCGCTCTACGACCGGGTGACCAGCGCCGACGTCAAGCGCGTCGCCGCCGCCTACTTCCAACCGACCAACCGCACGGTCGTCACGCTAAAGGCTGCCAAATGAGGTCGCTCATGCTTCTGTCGTTCGTTCTGTTTGCCGCGCGCGGTGCGGTCGCTGCCCCGTCCGCGAAGCCGGCGACCAAGCCGGCGAGGACGCCCACCTCGGTCGCCGGCATCCGCACCGTCTTCATCCCCTCTCCGTCGAGCCCGCTCTGCGCGATCCGGCTGGTGTTCCAGATCGGCTCCGTCGACGATCCCGCCGGCAAGGAGGGGCTCAGCGCCCTCACCGCCGAGGTGATCGGCCACGGCGGCAGCAAGGCGCGCACCTACGCGGAGCTGCTCGACGCGCTCTACCCACTGGCCGCCGAGATCAAGGTCTACGGCGACAAGGAATCCGTCGTCTACGAGGGGACCGTCCACCGCGACAACCTGGCGAAGTTCGCCGACCTCCTGGCCGAGCAGGTGCTGACGCCCCGTTTCGCCGACGACGACTTCACGCGCAACAGGCAGAACGCGCTCGACTACGTGGCCAAGACGCTGCGCGGGAACGCCGACGAAGATCTCGGCAAGCAGGCGCTGGCCACGGTCCTCTACAAAGGACACCCCTACGGGCGCCCCACGCAGGGGACGGTGGCCGGCCTCACCGCCATCACCCTCGACGACGTCAAGAAGTTCTACGCCGATCACTACGCGCGCAGCCGCCTGGTGGTGGGCCTGGCCGGCGGCTACCCGGCCGGCTTCGCCGAGGCGTTCGCCAAGCGCTTCGCCGCGCTGCGGGCCAAGGCGCCGCCGCTGCCGAAGCTCCCGCCCCCGCCCGCCTACCAGGACAACCAGCTCCTGGTCGTCCAGAAGGAGGCGCGCGCCGACGCCATCTCGATCGGCCACGTCATCGACGTCACCCGCAAGGACCCCGATTTCTACCCGCTGACGGTGGCGAGGTCGTACCTCGGCGAGCACCGCACGTTCAACGGCGTGCTGATGAACCACCTGCGCGGCAACCGCGGGCTCAACTACGGCGACTACGCCTACATCGAGAACTTCATCCAGGACGGCTGGTCGACCTTCCCGCTCCCCAACATCCCGCGCCGGCAGCAGCACTTCGAGATCTGGCTGCGCCCGGTGCCGCCGCAGAACACCTTGTTCGCGCTGCGCGACGCGCTCTGGGAGACCGACAAGCTGATCCGCGAGGGGATCCCGCAGGCCGGGTTCGAGGCGACGCGGAGCTTCCTGGCCAACTACGCGCTGCTCTGGACGCAGGACGTGTCGCGCCGGCTCGGTTACGCGATCGACGCCGTGCTGACCGGCAAGGACCTGGTCAAGGAGCTCGAGGCGCGCCTGCCCAAGATGACCAAGGCCGACGTCGACAAGGCGGTGCGCAAGCACCTCACGCTGCAGGGGCTCAGCATCGCCATCGTGGCCGACCACGCCCAGGCGCTGGCCGACAAGCTGGTGAGCGACGCGCCGACGCCCATCACCTACGACACCGCCGGCACGCC
>DATNDC010000244.1:0-59041 GCA_035607055.1 Polyangia bacterium | reverse complement strand
CGCCAAGGAGAAGTTCCAGCGCGAGTACATCAACGAGATCCTGACGCTCAACAACGGCAACCGCACCAAGACCGCGCGCGACCTGGGCGTCGACCCGCGCACCATCTTCCGCCACCTGGAGAAGGGCGAGGGCCCGCTGCTGGACGACGGGACCCCCGACCCGGGCAGCCCAACCGGAGGGGCGTGAGCGCCGCGCGCGCCGCCAACCGCCGTGCAAATCCCGGTCACCCCTGACACCGATGTCCGAGCGGTAACGCCGCTCGGGCGGCGAGGCCGCGGACTGCGGGCAGTTCGGCGGGTGGCACGTTCTCTGCTGAATCGAGCGTTGAGTCCCTTGCTGTTGTTCGTGGCCACTTCGTCGATGTCAGCCTGCATCATCCCGGTCGGGCCCGAGTTTCAGGATCCTCCCGCCACCGTAGACGCGCCACCATATGTGCTCAGCTCCACGCCGCAGGTCGCTACCCCGGTGACCGTCGCACCCAACGGTGAAGTGGACTTCGTGGTCACGGTGGTCGACCCGGAGGTGGGCGCAACCATCTACTACCAGTGGGCTTTGGACTATCCACCGAACGTTCCCGGCACGACCCTCTCGGGAGGGCCGCCGGATGAGATCCTACCCCTGGGAGACGGAAAGCCGACCCAAGGCGCGCTCAAAACATTCCCGCTCCGATGTACGACGTTCCTCGCATCACCGACCTCAGGATCGAATCACGTTCTGGCGTTGATCTTGGCCGATCGCCAGCTCTCGCAAACTCGATTCGGCCAGATCGATGACCACACGGGCGTTGTCGCGCCGACCACCATCTGGCCCGTCAACATGCCCTGCCAGGCCAGCCCCGTGGTGACGCCGTGAAACGTCTCGTATCGAAGGTGGCCGGCACACTCCTCCTCCTGGCCGGGGGAGCAACCGGCCTCGGTGGCTGCGCGGGTGTGTCGGAAACTTCGGGTGGCGGAGGCTTCGGCGGCTCAGGCAGCTGCGTGACTCCATCGTGTCTTCCGCTCGCACAGATCCCGCCTACCTGGATCGCCGAGATCGATCCTCCCAGCAGCTCGACCGCAGCAGTCGCCTTCGCCAGCGCTGAGCTCGCAAACCAGAGTCCGATCCTCCAAACCGACTCGCAAGTGACCGTCACGGCGACCTTTACCGCCCCTTCGAACGCCCCCGTGCCCGCCAAGGGCACGGCGATCTTCACGATCCCCTCGCCGATCGCCGGACGGCCCCCGCTGACTTTCCAGGCCCCCACCGGCGTCTCCTCCACCAACGTTCTGACCGCCTCCTTGATCGTTCCTCTGAAAATGATCGGCAACCACGGAACGTTGACGCTGGTTCCGCTTCCGCCCGCCGACCAGCAGAACCCGCCGTATACGTTCTCGACGGTTCTGGGGATGACCATGCAGGTGGCCATCGCCACCGACAACTTCACGATCAATGGTTCGCTCCAGACGGCGGCGGGACAGGTGCCGGCGACGACTTACGTCGCTCAGGCATTTCAAGGAGGGGCGCTCGTGAGCAGCGCGCCGCCGACGCAGCAGTCCGACGGGTCGTTTCAGCTCGTGATCCCCTCGGCTGTGCTCGACCTGGCGGTGCCGCTCACGGTCCAGCTCACGCCCCAGAGCACGACCGATCCGTGGTTCATCTCCAACCCGATCGCTGCTTCCAATCCACTCCCCGCGCCCTTTCCGATGCCTATCCTGCTCTCTGCCAGTACCGGCGGTAACGCGCCGACGTATTTCAACGTGGCCGTTTATGGAAGCACCGGGACGGTCGACGGCGCGGTTGTCCAGGCGCAAACGACGGTAGGTTCGAACACGTACGGGTCCACCGAGTTCTCCCGCACGGCGACGACAGGAGACGGCACGGGCACGACGTCCCCCGGAATGGCGAACCTTTCGCTCGTCCCCTACCTTCCTTACTCTTTCGCCATCATTCCCCCCGCGAACTCACCGTTCGTCACGAGCTGCTCCCCATCCGTTCCCGTGAGCGGAGGATCTGCTGCGGCCTCGACCGCGCCCGCCCTCATGCCGCCCTTCACCTTGGGACTGCGCGCCGTCCTCAGCGGCTCTGTGTCGGCGGCCGGTGTCCCCGTCACGAACGTGTCGGTCACCGCGACCCCGGGACCGGATCCGGTGCCGACCTGCACGTCGACCCCGGGTTCACCCGCCAGCGGAACGACCGACGCCAACGGCCGCTTCACGCTTTACCTGGATCCTGGCACCTACCAGCTCGACTACGACCCGCCGGCAGGCTCGGCCGCGACCCGCCTGACAGAGTACGGCGTCACGGTGGGCATCGACCCGATCACCCACGCCGTGGACCTTTCAGCCGCCGGCCTCGTTCAGGGAAAGGTGCTCGCGCCCGACATGACGCCGCTGCCGTCGGCGACCGTTCGGATCTATGCGCCCCGTTGCAGCGGTTCCGCCTGCAGCGCCGCCGGCGCGCCGCCCCCGCAACTACGGGCGCAGGCCGTGACCGATGCCAACGGGTTCTTTCGGGTCGCGGTCCAGACGAACAACTGAACCGCACGACCCCTGGGGATTTGACAGGCCCGGCGGCGCCCCGTAGGTTCTGGGCGCTCCCCGGCGCTCCGGGGACGACGACGCGAGCGGCGCTCCGCTTGCGCCCTGGTCGCGTATGTCTCCCGAATCGCCTGCCTCACCCTCCGAATTTCGCCCTTACCGCCGATTCCTGTCCGCCCTCGTGCTGGCGTTCGTCTCGGTGGGGAGCTTCTACCTGCTGACCTCGGTGGGGGTGACCGTCTACCGCCGGCGCCACGCCGAGCCGCTCGGCGCCGTGGCCGGCGCCTCGGCCGGCGACCTGCAGAGCTGCGCCGAGGAGATGTCCGACGTCGAGCAGGCGCTCGAGCGGCACCTCGACAACTTCGACCACCTCGTCGCGCACTACGACGCCGACGAGGCCCAGCGCTGGTCCGAGAACCGCGCCTTCTGGGAGGGACAATGGCAGGCGGCCGGGCGCCGCTGCCGCTACGGCGACCCGCGACCCGGGCCGCTGGCCAAAGAATGGGAACAGCTGGCCGTGATCCACGGCGAGCTCCGTGAGACGGAACAGACCTACGACAAGGAGCTGGTCCGTTTCGGAAAAACCGAGGCACCGCGGCTCGATCGGATTCGCGACCGCCTCGAAGCGATTCGGGAGAGATGAAAACCATGATGACCAACGACGACTCAGCCTTCCAAATTCCACCGCCTTCTTCACCACCTTCTTCACCGCCCGCCGAGAGCGCCGCCGAACCGGCGGCGCCCACGGTCTCCTTCGCCGAGCTGGGGCTGCACGCCGACGTGCTGCGCGCGCTCGAGGAGATGGGCTTTGCCGAACCGATGCCCGTGCAGTCGGCGACGCTGCCGCTGATAAACCAGGGGCGCGACCTGATGGTGCAGTCGCGCACCGGCTCGGGCAAGACCGCCGCCTTCGGGATCCCCTTCGCGAACAGCATCGTGCGGCCCGAGGACAAGTTCGTGCAGGCGATCGTCCTCCTGCCGACGCGCGAGCTGGCGCTGCAGGTCGCCTCCGAGCTGGCCCGGATCTGTGCCCACCGCGGCCTCACCGTGGTCCCCGTGTACGGCGGCGCGCCCATGGGCCGGCAGGTCGAGCAGCTCCACGCGGGCGGGCAGATCGTCTGCGGCACGCCGGGGCGCGTGCTCGACCACCTGCGGCGCGGCACGCTGCGCCTCGATCGCGTCCGCTGCGCCGTCCTCGACGAGTGCGACGAGATGCTGTCGATGGGATTCCAGGAGGACATCGAGGACATCCTGGAGAAGACGCCCGCCGAGCGGCAGACGCTGCTCTTCTCGGCCACCGTCCCCGAGGGGATCCAGCGCCTCTCGCGCCGCTACCTCAAGAACCCCGAGTTCCTCAAGCTGTCGGCCGACTACATCGGCGTCTACGACATCAAGCACCTCTACTATTCGATCCCCGCCATTCACCGGGAGAACGAGCTCCTGCAGATCCTGGCGTTCGAGGAGCCGGTCTCGGCGATCATCTTCTGCAACACGCGCGAGGAGACCGGCCGGGTCGCCGAGTTCCTGCGCCAGCACGGCCACGACGCCGAGGCCATCTCCTCGGATCTGTCGCAGAGCGATCGCGAGCGGGTCCTGGGGCGGATGCGGGCCGGCGGGATCAAGTTCCTGGTCGCCACCGACGTCGCCGCGCGCGGCATCGACATCGAGAACCTCTCGCACGTCTTCAACTACACCTTCCCCGAGTCGCCGGAGGTCTACGTCCACCGCACCGGCCGCACCGGCCGCGCCGGGCGCAAGGGGACGGCCGTGTCGCTCATCGGCCCCACCGAGGTGGGGTCGTTCTACTACTTGAAGCTGCTCTACAAGATAAAGCCCGAGGAGCGCGCGCTGCCGTCGGAGGCGGAGATCCGCTCCCACCGCGAAGGCGAGCGGGTGCTGGTGCTGCGCCGGGCGTTGACCGCCGAGCCGAGCAATGAATGGCGGGCGCTGGCCCGCCGCCTCATCGGCGCCATCGACGGCGAGCGGCTGGTCGCCGCGCTGCTGGCGCACTCCTTCGCCAGCGTCGAGGGGATGCCGGCGCCGCCCGTGGCGGCGCCGCCCGCGCATCCCGCCGCTTCCTTCGCGGGCTCGGCGGCGCAGCAGGCCGACCGGCCGCGCGAGCGTGAGCAACCGCGCGAGCGTTCAGACGACCGCCCGCGGTCGCGCGAGCGCGATCGCGGCCGGCCACCCTTCGGCGATCGACCACCCCGCGAACGGTTCGATCGCGAAGGGCGCGGGCGGCGCGACGAGCGCGGCCCGCGCCGTCCCGAGCGGCCCGAGCGTCCCAGCCCGCCACCGCTGCGTAACGATCCGCCCCCCGCCGAGCGCGAATTCTGGGAGGTGTGGAGCGAAGAGCGCGCCCAGCAGACCGCCGTCGACGCCTCCCCGCCGCCCGACGTCCAGTCCGAGCAGCCGTCCCGCGAGCCGACGTCCGCCGAGCCGGCCCCGGCCGGCGAGCCTTCCGACGTCACCCGCCTCTATCTCAACCTCGGGCGCAAGGACGGCGCCTCCGAGCGCGAGGTCCGAGATCTCCTGGCGGCGCACGTCGGCGCCGTCGACGTCTCCGAGGTCGACGTGATGAACACGCACACCTACCTGAACGTCGCCCCCGCCGACGCCGAGAAGGTGGTGGCGGGCCTGGCCGGCAAGGAGCTCGGCGGCCGACAGATCGTCTGCGAGACGGCCAAGCCCCGACGGCGGTAGCGAGCGCGTCGAGCGCAGACCGGCTTGGCCGGTCGAAGCTCATCGCGGGGGGAGCGGGACCCTCTGAGGGTCCCGGTTTAATTGACCGGCCAGGGTCCCGCAGGCGGCGGCGATCTCGGCGCCGCCCGAGTAACGGCGCACCACCGGGATCCCCAGCGCGACCAGCGCGTCGCGGAACGACCGTAGCTCTGCCTCGCTGGCGCGCGGGTAGCGACCGGTCTCGTCGGTGACGTCGATCAGGTTCAGCTTCGCGCGCATCCCGCCCAGGAGCTCCCCCAGCGCCTGCGCGTGGGCGGGCGTGGCGTTCACGCCTCCCCCGATGACGACGTAGGCCAGCGTCGCCCGCACGCCGCGCGCCTCCGCGTGATCGCGGACGGCGGCCAGCACCTCGCGGAGCGGCCAGCGATCCTCGATCGGCATCAGCAGCCGCCGCGTCTCGGCGGACGGCGCGCCCAGCGAGAGGATGAGGCGGAAGCGGTGCCCCTCGGCGGTGAAGCGCCGGATGGCCGGCAGCACGCCGGCCGTGGAGATCGAGATCGCCTTGGCGGCGATGGCCGGGCCGGCCGGATCGCTCAGGATGCGGGCCGCGCGGACCACGTTGTCGTAGTTCAAGAACGGCTCCCCCATCCCCATGAAGACGGCGCCCCGGATCGGATGGTCGGCCTCGGCGGCGATCGCCCGGACCTGCGCCAGGATCTCCCAGGTCTTGAGGCTGCGGATGCCGCCCAGGCGGCCGGTCGCACAGAAGTCGCAGGCGAGCGCGCAGCCGACCTGCGAGCTGAGGCAGACGGTGTACTTGGCGGTCGGCAGCGCCTCGAGCCCGCTGGCCTCCCCGGCGCGGCGGCGCTCCTTGAGGGCGCGGGCGTCCGCGGGGTCGGGCAGCGGGATCCGCACCGCTTCGATCGCGTGCCCGTCGGCGGTCCGGAACAGGTACTTCACGAACCCGTCGGCCGCGCGGCGGCGCTCGACGACCTCCAGGTCCGGCCACTCCACCGCGCGCTCCAGCGCAGCCGCCGCGGCGTGGGAGAGCCCCCGGACCGATCCGGGCGGAAATCCGCTGGCCCCGAGGCCGTGGACCCGCGCGAAGATCCGCGGCGCGAGCTGGGGAGAGACGCCCAGCGGGCCGAGCGCCTCGCCGAGCTCGGTCCGATCGAGGTTCCGCAGGTTCAACACGAGCCACCCAAGCTATCACACGCCGCGCGGCAGGCCCGGGCGCGCCCTCGGCGGCAGGATTTCGCCGCCGCTCCGACGGGCCTGTGATTGGACGCTCCGACGGGGCGCATGATATTCGTCTTGGAACGTGGGGCGCGCGGCTCGGTCGATTGCAACGGCGGTGGTGATCCTTTCCGGAGCCTGGGCCGCCGGCTGTCACGCCACGGACAAGGTCTTCTGCGGGAGCCTCGGCTGCGCGTGGACCGACACCGAGTGGTCGCGCGTGCAGTCCCTCTCGCCCCTGCCGGCACCGCCGCCCGACACCTCGAACGCCTACTCCAACTCCCCGGCCGCGGCGGCGCTCGGGCAGGCGTTCTATTTCGACACCCGCTTCTCGGGCGCCTCGACGCTGGTCGACGCGATCGCCCGCCCGGTGGCGGCCGCGCGGACCGCCAAAGGCTCGCCGGCGAACGTCTCCTGCGCCACCTGCCACGACCCGAGCCGCGCCGGAACCGACGAGTCATCGGTCCCGAACACGGTGTCGATCGGCGCTGGCATCTACGACGTCAACTCCCAGCAGACGCTGGTGGCCGCGTATTTCCCGCTGCTCTACTGGAACGGCCGCAGCGACTCGCTCTGGTCGCAGGCGATCGCCGTCAACGAGTCGGGGGTCTCGATGAACGGGACCCGGCTGCAGGTCTTCTGGACCATCGTCAACAACTACTACGGCAGCTACCAGGCCGTGTTCGACGACCCGTCGAGCGGCCTGCCCGCGCCCACCTACCCCCTCCCCCCGGCGGCGTCGATCACCAGCGCCGAGTTCCCGCTGCAGGGCAAGCCGGGGAGCGTGAAAGGCTGCCAGGTGGGCAGCACGACGGAGCCGTTCGGCGACGCCTGGGACTGCCTGAACGCCGACGACCAAAAGACCGTGAACCAGGTCTTCGTCAACTTCGGCAAGGCGATCGCCGCCTACGAGTACGCGATCGCCAGCCACGGTGACTCCCCGTTCGACCGTTTCGTCCACGACGGGCCCGGGTCGGGCTGGATCTCGCCGCAGGCGGAGAACGGGGCGCGTCTCTTCGTGGGCAAGGCGTCGTGCATCGACTGCCACAACACGCCGCTCCTCTCCGACGGGCGCTTCCACAACATCAGCGTCCCCCAGGCCGGCGAGCACGTGCCGACCGTCGAGGACTGCCCCGCGGGCTCGTCGGCCTGTAACTGCGCCCCGGGAATGGAGGCGGCGAGCTGCCTGCCGTCGGGGGTCTGGGGAGGCACGCTCAAGCTCGGCGAGAGCGCGTTCCGTCGCGGCAACGCGGAGGCGCCCTGGAGCGACGACCCGAACGCGCCCGAGCCCTGCGCCACCACGCAGATCGCCGTCGCCGTGCCGGCCCCCGACGCCGGTCCGGGAACGGTCTGCGCGCCCGATCCGAGCATGAAGGGCGCCTGGCGGACCCCCAGCCTCCGCGACGTGGCGCTCACCGCCCCTTACATGCACGACGGCTACTACGCGACGCTGACCGAGGTCGTTCAGCACTACAACATGGGGGGCGTCGCCAGCGCGGCGAACGCGTTCCAGCTCCCCCTCTGCGGCCCCGGTGAGACCGGACCCGCCTGCCTGGAGCCCGGCGCGCCCGCGCCGCACGTGGCGGTCCAGCTCAAGCCGCTCGATCTCACCGACGACGAGGTGGCCGACCTGGTCGCCTTCCTCGAGACGCTGAACGACGCGCCGCTACCCTCCGATCTGGCCCAGGCACCGCCGCCGCCCGATGCCGGCGCCCCCCACGACGCTGGCGGCTCCCCCGCTGCCAACGACGGAAGTCCCTCACAATGAGGCCCCGGGCCCTCGCGCTGGTGACGCTGGCGCTCCCCCTCGCGCTCGGCTGGGCGGCGCCGCGGGCCGCCCGCGCGCAGCCGCTCCCCGACGCGCCGCCGCCCCCCGAGCAAGCCGACGAGGCGCCCGAGGCGCCCGCCGATCCGCGAGAGGAGATCGTGGAGCTCCGCCAGCGCATCGACCAGCTCGAGACGCGGCTCGACCAGACGCAACAGATCGCCACCCTCCGCCGGCCAATCGTCAGCGTGGGCGGCTACGTCGACTTCGGGTTCTTCGTCGCCGGGGGGAACGGCGTCGGCGTCATCCAGGACGAGGGGCCGAACCGCGTGTTCCCGCGGTACGCCAACCAGTATAGCTGGGTCTTCCTGGGCGATCTTCTGGCCCCGATGGTGAACTCGCGCGGCGAGTCGGCCAGCCTGGGGAACTTCCCCGGCGTCAATCGTTTCGACAGTGTCGACTCGGACGGGGCGCCGACCTTCATCGTGAACGAGGTCAACCTGACGCTGAACGCCGCCTTGGCGCGGAACGCGCTGGCCACCGCCAGCGTCGACTTCATGCCCCGCTCGGGCATTCAGGAGTTCTCGCTGGGCGACTTCATGGAGGTCGACATCGCCCAGCTCGAGTGGGAGCCGTTCGCCTCGGGCAAGACCTCGGTGTTCGTGGGCAAGTTCGACTCGGTGCTGGGGATCGAGTACCGCGACCGCAAGTCGACGCAGCGCTTTGGCGTCACGCCCTCGCTCATCGCCCGCTACACGACCGGCACGCCGCTGGGGCTCAAGGTGCGCAGCAAGCTCGGCGACGACGAGCGGGTGGTGGTGGCCGCCGCCGTCACCAACGGGTCATCGTCAATCGAAGCGTTTCACTTCTACGACGAGATCGACACCAACTCGGGCAAGACGGTCAGCGGGCGTGTCTCCGTGCGCCCCTTCCCGCTCGATCTCCAGGTCGGCCTCTCGGGCTCGTGGGGGCCGCAGGACCACGCGATCGACAACACCAACGCCATGTGGTTCGTGGGCGCCGATCTCCTGGCGCACATCGGGTCGCTGGACATCAAGGGGCAGTACCTCAAAGGGGGCGCGCCGGGGCTGACGGCCGGGCAGGCGTATGACCCGAGACACGTCCCGTACGGCCTGGCGCTGCACCACGGCGGGTACCTGGAGCTCGACTGGATGGCGACGCCGCTGGTGGGCCTGCTGGCCCGGGGCGACGTGCGCGACGCCGACGTCTGGCTGGGGAACGCCAGCAGCCTGGGCGGCGGCAGCCGGCTCTACCTCACGCGTAACTGGCGGGCCACGGCCGGCGTCCGGATCGTCGTCAACGAGCACATCGTGGCCAAGGCGGAGTATCTTCATAACGGTGAGTACGACGGCATCCCGCAGATTCCAGACGACGTCTTCACCAGCTCGCTCGTGCTCTCCTACTGACCGACGCTTCGAGGTGGACATGACCCACACGCAAAACCGTCGTCAGCTGCAAGGATTGCCGGTCCGGTTGGCCCTGGCCGCTCTCACCCTGGCGGCCCTCCCCCGCGCGGCGCGGGCCGCCGACGCCAAGAGCCCCGCGAACGCCGCGCCCCCCTCCGCCGCCGACTTCGCCCGCCTCGAGCGCGAGGTCGCCGATCAGCGGCAGCTGATCATCCAGATGCTGACCATCGAGCAAGAGCGCTACAACTTCTTGCTCAAGCTGCTCCAGTCGGGAGGTCAGGCGCCGCAGGGCGCGACAATCCCGACCACGCCCCTGCCGCCCCACGATCCCCTGGGCGGCGCGCCGCCCGCCGCGGCGGAGCCCGAGGCCTCGGCGGTCAAGGAGAAGGAGAGCCCCGCGGTCGCCGTGGTGACCGGCCGCGTGCAGACACGCGCGGGGACGCTCAAGGACGCCTACGTCTACCTCGATCAGGTGCGCGGCCATTCGGCGCACGGACAGACGCTGGAGATCAAGCAGAAGGACAAGCAGTTCTGGCCGCGCGTCGCCGTGGTGCAGCGCGGGACCAGCGTGGTCTTCCCCAACCTCGACGCCATCTACCACAACGTGTTCTCCACCTCGGGCCGCAACGCCTTCGACCTCGGCGCCTACCGTGCCGGCGAGACGCCCCGCTCGGTGGTGCTGGGGACGCCGGGCGTCGTCGACGTCTTCTGCAACATCCACTCCCGGATGAGCGCCTCGATCCTGGTGCTGCCGAGCGCGGTCTACGCCAAGGTGGGGGCCGACGGCAGCTTCCGGCTGGAGAACGTCCCGCTGGGGACCCGGAAGCTCGCGGTCTGGAGCCCGACGACCAAGCCGGCGCAGCAGAAGGTGGAGGTCACGGCCGCCGGCGCGCAGGTGAGCTTCACCGTCGACGAGCAGGCGGCCACCTCGCACGTCAACAAGCTCGGCCAGCCCTACGGATCGTACAAGGAATAGCCCAGCGATGAACACGCGCGGCCGAGCGACGATCGGGCTTCTGCTCTGCGCCGTCGCCGCGCTGGGGACAGCGGCGCGCGCGGGGCTCGGCTGGTCGCGCCACGCCGAGGGGGCTTCGCCAGAGGCGATCGACGCCGCCGTGGCGGCGGCGCGCACGCGCCTCTCCGCGGCGCTGGTCGAATCGACGCGCGCGCTCGAGGCGGAGGTCGCCCGCGCCGCGCAGGTCCCCGAGCTGCGGGCGGCGCTGACCGAACGGGTCGACGGCGCGACGCTC
Organism: Polyangia bacterium; assembly: GCA_035607055.1. GTDB lineage: Bacteria > Myxococcota_A > Polyangia > Fen-1088 > Fen-1088 > JADGRB01. The sequence continues at coordinate 48,164 of DATNDC010000244.1, read as the reverse complement.
GTCGATCTCTTCGACAGCGAGGACTGGTGGACTCCCTACCGCGGCCGCCAGGCGGCCATCGTCGCCGGCGGGCACCTCCTGGCCGTCCGCGGCGACAAGGATCTGCCGGCGCCGGTCGGCCTGCCGGCGCGCACCGGCGACGGCTCCGTCTCCGCCGGGCTGCTCGTCGGCGCGCACCCTTACGCGGCGGCGGTCGCCCCCATCACGTTGACCCACCGGACCGAGCCGACCTCGCTCATGCTGGCCGCGCCGTTCGACGCCGCGGCGCTGGCGCAGGCGCTGGGCGAGCCGGTGGCGCTCTCCGACGGACACCACCTGCTCGCTTCGACCGGAGACCCGGCGCAGGCGGCCCTGTTCGCGGCCGTCCCGGGCAAGGAAGAAGCCGGTCGCTACCTCGCCGAGGCGTCGGGGCAGCTGGCGGTGGCCGCGCCCGCCTCGGCCAGCGTGTGGGTCTGGACCCTGGCCCCCCTGCCCGCCCCGGCCCCCGGCGGCTCGGGCGATCCGCGGATCTGGCTGGGGATGACGGCGCTGTTCGCGCTCGGTGCGGTGGGCTTCGGTCGCGCGCGCATCCACCGCGTCGTCCCCCCGGCCGCCGAGCCGGCGCCCGCGCCGCGGATCGAGACGCCGGCTTCGTCGCGCAACGCGATCGTCCACATCGGCAGCGGCGACGGCCTCAGCGACGAGGAGCGCCGCTCGACCGCCAAGATGGGGACGCCCCGCACGCCCGCCAGCGATCCGAGCGTGTTCGGCCGCTACCGCCTGCTGCGCCGGCTCGACGGCGGCGGGATGGCCGACATCTACACCGCGGCCCTGCACGGCGCGGAGGGGTTCCGGCGCGTGTTCGTCATCAAGCGGTTGCGCCCCGAGCTGGCGCGCAACCGCAGCGCGGTCGAGCAGTTCATCGACGAGGCCAAGCTCGGCTCGACGCTGGTCCACCCCAACATCGTCCCGGTGTTCGACTTCGGGAAGGTGGGCGACGAGTACTTCATGGCCCAGGAGTACATCATTGGGCGCGACATCTCGCGGCTCCTGCAGCGGCACATCGAGCGGCTGGGACGGCCGCTCGACGAGAAGCTGATGCTCTACGTCACCCACGACGTCCTCGAAGGGCTCGCCCACGCGCACACGCAGACCGACGCCGACGGCGCGCCGCTGGGCCTCGTCCACCGCGACGTCGCCCCGGGCAACATCATGGTCACCAGCCGCGGCGAGGTGAAGCTGTTCGACTTCGGCATCGTCAAGGCGACCGGGCGCATCTCCAAGACCGAGACCGGCGTGGTCAAGGGGAACGTCGGCTTCATGTCCCCCGAGCAGGCGCGCGGCCAGGCGGTCGATCCGCGCTCGGACCTCTTCTCGCTGGGCCTGGTGATGTACTACGGCCTCTGCAACGAGCAGATCTATAAAGGGGACGGAACCTTCGAGCAGCTGTTGCAGGCGGCGACCGGGCCGACGCCCGAGCAGCTGGCCAAGATCGATCACCTGCCGCTGGCGGGGCCGATCGTGCGGCGCGCGCTCTCCGTCGACCCGGGGCTGCGCTACCAGAGCGCCGCCGAGTTCGCCACCGTCGTGGCCGCCTACTCGACCGGCGCGGCCCGCGTCGAGGCGGCCGCGCTCATGCAGCAGATGTTCGGCGACGAGCTCAAGCCCCCGACCGTGGGGTGATCCCGGGCGGCAGCCGCCGCGCGCCGGCGAAGTAGCGGAGGGCGTTTTCGCCCAGCAGCTTGCCGAGCGCGGGCGCGCGCCACCCCCGTCGCCAGAGGACCTCGGTGAGGCGCGGCAGATCGGCCGCGTCGCGCATGCCGCGCGGCAACGGCAAGAAGCCGTCGAAGTCCGACCCCAGCGCCACACAGTCCTCGCCGCCGACGCGCGCCACGTGCTCGACGTGGTCGGCGATGCGCTCGAGCGTGCAGAACGTGCCGCCCAGATACGGCGCGACGAAGATGACGCCCACGATCCCCCCCCGGCCGGCCAGCGCCCGGATCTGATCGTCGTCCAGATTGCGCGGGTGCGGGTGGACGCCCGCCGCGCCCGAGTGCGAGGAGAACGGCGGCCGCTCGGCGTGTTCGACCAGGTCCCAGAACGTCTTCTTGCTGGCGTGGGCGACGTCGAGCCGGATCTCGGCGGCGTCGCAGGCCCGGACCAGGGCCCGCCCGGCGTCGGTGAGCCCGCGATCGCGCGCGGCGGCCGTGCGGCAGGAGGTGCCGGCGCCGCTGTCGCGCTCCCACAGCGGGCCGAGGAACATGACGCCCGCCTCGGCGAGGCGCGCCACGCCCGCCTCCACGTCGTCGTCGATGGCGTAGCTCCCCTCGACGCCCAGGAACAGCGCCACTCGGCCGGCGGCGTGCGCGGCCCGGATGTCGGCCGCGTTGCGGGCCAGCACCAGAGCGCCGGCGTGCGCCCGGGCCAGCGCGCGCGCCCGCTCGAGCTGCCGCCAGAACCGCCGCCGCCCCGGATCGATCCGGAAGCCCGAGAACATCAGGCAGCCGAGCGCGCCGAGGCCCCCCCGCTTGATGCGCGGCAGGTCCAGATCGAGCCGCAGCGGGTTGTAGAACGTCGCCGGCCCGTGCTCGCGCGAGAAGTCGTACGCCGAGTGCGTCAGCTTGGTGAGGACGTCGTTGTGCAGATCGACGACCAGCGCGGCGGCGTGCGCCGCGCCGGCCTCGGCGCTCACCTCCACCGGGTAACCGCGCACGAGCGAGCTCTCCTACGGCGTGGGCGCGTTGAACGGGTTCTTCAGCTCGGCCGGCGTCGGCTCGGCCGGCACGTCGATCCTCCGGTGCAACGGATCGACCTTGGCCGGCTCGGCGCCCTCGTGGTGATGGTGCGGGCGACTGGGCTTGTCCGCCGCGGACGGGGCGACCGCCGGTTCGACGTTCGCCGGCGCGGCGGGTGGAAGCGGCGCCGGCGAAGGTGCCGCTGGCGGAGGCGCGGCGATCGCCGCGGGCGCGCGCGGTCCGGCGGCGGCGGTCGTCTCGAGCCCCGGCGCCGGCTGGTGACCGCCCCGCAGCGCGAGCGCCAGCACCAACGCCACCACCACCGCGGCCGCGACCCCGAGGCCGATCTTGATCCCCGGGGAGAGCCCGTCCGCCGCGCGCTCGAGCCGAATGGCGCGCTCGTCCTCGAACGTTCCCGTCGGCGGCGAGACGGCGATGGCCGTCTTCGACTCGCGCGCCGCCACCGGGTTCGCCTCGGTGAGGCGCGGGTACTTGAGCGACGCCTCGGGCGGCGCCCAGACGTTCGACGGCTCGAAGGGCACGTCCCCCGCGCCGCCCAGCGCCTGATAGAAGGCGTCCATGTCGGGGAAGCGGTTGTCGCGGTCCTTCTCCATCGCGCGCAGGCAGACCGCCTCCACCTCGGCAGGGATGTCGAGATCGGGCCGCCGCTTGCGGGGCGGGATCACCGGCTCGAGCAGGTGCTTGGTCAAGATCCCCATGAAGCTGTCCGCTGTGAACGGCACCGCGCCGGTCAGCATGTGGTACATGATGCAGCCGACGGCGTAGACGTCGACGCGGTGATCGGGCGGGTGCCCCTGCGCCTGCTCGGGCGACATGTACTCGGGCGTCCCGAAGATCATCCCCGTCTGCGTCAGGCGCGGCCCCTCGTTGTCGTCGGCGCTCACCACCTTGGCGATGCCGAAGTCCAGGACCTTCACGAAGTCGACCTTCCCCTCCTTCTGGACGAGGTAGACGTTCTCCGGCTTCATGTCGCGGTGGATGATCCCCTTGGCGTGCGCCGCCCGCAGCCCCTTGGTGATCTGCATCAGGATCGGGCGGGCGCGCAGCCAGGGGATCTGCTTGTCGGCCTTGAGCGTCCGGCCGAGATCCTGCCCCTCGAGGAACTCCATCGCGATGTAGACCAGGCCGTCCGGCGACTGGCCGAAGTCGGTGATGTCGATGACGTTCTCCTGCCCGATGCGCGAGGCGCTCTTGGCCTCCTGCAGGAAGCGCATCACCAGATCGGGGCGGCGGGTCAGGTCGGCGAACAGGATCTTGAGCGCGACTCGTTTCTCGATGAGCGCGTGCTCCGCCTGGTACACCGCCCCCATCCCCCCCTCGCCCACCTTGCGGATGATGCGATAGCGCTCGGAGACGACGGTGCCGATCAGGGGATCGTCGGCGGCCGGCGGACTGGCGTCACCCACGGGCATCGCGCCAATTTATCACGCCCGCGCGTCACGACTCCAGCGCGCGCGCGAGGTCGTCGTGGTCATCGGAGACGGCGAAGCGCAGCAAATTCATCGCCTCCGGGCTGGCGCCGATGGCGCCGAGCGTGAGTCCCGTCCCGCCGGCGGGCGCCACGATCGTCCCGGCGATCTCCAGGATCACCGAGAGCGCGGCCGGAAGATCGGCCGCCGCCAGCAGCCCCACCGCGTTGGCGCCGTCCCGCACGGCTGAGGTGAGCGCCGGCAGGTCGAACGGCCCCGCGCTCTCGACGGCGAACGGCATGAGCTGCGGTTTGAGCTTGCGCGGGATCGCTCGCTCGGCGCGGGCCGCCTCGGCCACGGCCAGCGACTCGCGCACGTCGGCGTGGGTGAAGTCGGGGACGAACTGCCGGATGATCCCCACCAGCAAGGCGCCCGCCTCCTCCGGCGGCACCGCGACCAGCGCGTCCAGGTGGCTGGCCGCGAGGGCGAGCGCGTGCGCCGCCGCAAAGCGCATCGCCGCCGGCCCCAGCTCGTCGAGCGGGGCGCCGATGATCAGCACCGGCGGATTCCCGGGCTCGACGCGCAGCGGGATGGGCCCGGCGGCGGCCGGCAGCGCCTTGACGTAGAGGTCGAAGTCCCCCACCCCGAGCTCGGCCGCGACCGCGTCGAAGAGCGGCCGGGGCGCCGCGCCCCGCGTCCGCCGATCGGCGCGCGTCACGCCGTGCCAGGCCAGCTTCTGCGCCTGCTCCTGTCCGCTCGGACGCACGAAAGATCCGAGCTGCTTGAGCAGCTGGCGGATCCCAGGCGGCAGGTCGGACGACCAGACGCGCTCGTCGACGTCGGGCCGGCGCAGCGCCCGCAGGCTGCGCCCCGGCCGCGCGGCCGCCCGCACCCCCTCCTTGGCACCGGCGCCGAGCGCCGCCACCAGCTGCGCCGCCGCCAGCGCGGCGTGGGGCTTGTCGCGCAGGTCGAGCAGGCTGGCCAGCGCGCGGAGCGTCTCGATCTGCGGGGCGCCCGGGGCGATTAGATCGTGGCGCAGGAGCCCCACGGCGCGGTCGAGCACCGCGCGGCGACCGCCGGGATCGCGCGCGCGCTCGAGCAGCGAGGCGAGCGCGCCGACCGCGCCCACGTCGCGCGGCGCCTCGTCGACGGCCCGGCGCAGCTCCGTGCCGGCGCGCCGCAGATCGCTCCCCTGCATCAGGATCTCGCCCAGCCGGACGCGCGATCTGAGGCGACGGGCGGCGTCGGGCTCGCGCGCCACGAGGCGCTCGGTGAACGCCAGCGCCCGCCGGGCGTCGCCCTCGGCGATGGTCAGATCCGAGAGCGCCCGCAGCGCCTCCACATTTTCGGGGTCGATGCCGAGGACGCGCTCGTACGCGCCCTCGGCGCGCTTCGGATCGGGGGCTCGCAGCGAGTGGATCTCGCCGAGACGCAGGAAGATCCCCTTCAGCGTCGCCGGATCGCGCTCGACCACCGCGCGCCGCAGATAGATCTCGCCGGCCTCGCCCCAGGCCTCCCGCGTCCACAGCAGCTCGGACAACCTCTCGAGCGCCCGCGCGTGCTCGGGCTGCTTGCCGAGGACCGCTTCGAGCTCGCTCTGCGCCCCCGACCAATCGCCCAGCTTGCCGCCGAGCAGGTCGGCGCGCGCGAGGCGGAGCGAGGTGACCTCGAACGGATTCTGCGCCACGCCGATCCGCGCGCCCAGGGCCGCCGCCAGCGCGGGGAGGTCGTCCATCTCCACCAGCAACGCCCGCAGCCGGTCGAAGGCCGCGTCGTGGGAGGGGTCGACCGCCAGCGCCGCCCGTAGGAGGCCGAGCGCCCGCTCTCGCTCGGGCGGGGCCGTCTCCAGCGCCAGCGCCGCCGCCAAGAGAAGCGCCCGCACCCGGTGCTCGGGCACCAGCAGGCAGGCGGCCTCCGTCTCGCAAGCCGCGCTCGCCGCCGCCGGGTCGCCGGCGCGCGCAGCGGCGAGGCGCAGCGCCCGCGCGGCGGGCAGGAACGTGGGCTCGGCGCCGTAGGCCGCCCGCCAACTCTCGACGGCCGCGCCGTCGTCGCCGGTCGCTGCCTCGAGGCGCGCCCGCTCGGCCAGCGCCGCCGCCGCGCTCCGCCGGTCGGACTCGGCGGCGCCCAACCGCGACGTCATCAGCGTGAGCGCGCGCAGCCGCGGCCCCGTCTCCGGGGCGCTGTCCGCGACGCGGGCCAAGAGAGCCAGCGGCGCCCCGCCCGAGCTCGCCCCCCCTTCGCCGCTCTCCGCGACCGCCCGCTGGCCGAGCCGCGCCGCGACCGTCGCCAGACCATTCCCGTCGGCGATGAGCGCCGCCAGTCCCAAGGTCGACGGGCTGGCAGCCCCCTCGTGCGGGGGCCGCGCCGCCAGGGCGCTGGCGAGATCTTCCCACCGCCCGGCGGTGACCGCGTCCGTGAGCGCGGCCAGCCCCGCCCGCACCTCGTCAGCCGCCCGCTCCGCCACACCGCCCAGGATCCCGGGCGGCAGCGCTGGAACCGAAGCCCGATCGAGCCGCGCCGAGGCCCGCTGCGCGTCGACGGAGAAACGCCCCCTGGCGAGGAGGTCGAGGGCCTGCCGGGCTGCTTCGGAAAAACCCACCGCCAGGCGCGCCTCGGCGATGGCCAGCGAGAGCGCCTCGTCCTCTCCCGCCCGTTCGACGGCCAGGGCCGCCAGCGTCCGCGCGCCCTCGCCGCCCAAGGCCGAGGCCGCGCGGGCCACGGCGCGGCGGGCCGCGGCGTCGTGGGGCGCCGTCCCGAGGATCTTCGAGGCGCAGGCGAGCGCCTCCGGGCGCTCCCCCCCGAGGGCGTGCGCGCTCGCCGCACCGAGCGCCAGCATCCGGCCGAAGGATGGCGCCGCGACCGCGGCAGCGCCCGCCCGGGCCAGCAGCGTGGCGCCGGTCCCCACACCAGGCTCGGCGAGCGTCAAGGCCAACGCCAGCGGATGCGACGGCGCGACGTCGAGCGCGGCCTCCAGCGCCCGGGCGCGGGCCTCCGCCTCGCCCGGGGGGATGGCCGAAGCCCGGCGGAGCGCCAGCCAGGTCCGCTCCACCGGATCGGCGACCTCGGCGGCGGCGGCGTCGAGCGCGGCCTCGAGCGCGCCGCGATCGGCCGCCCGCTCCGCCAGCCGGGCGACCGCCCGCGGGCCCAGGGCCTGCGCGGCCTCCGACAGGGTCCCCTCGCCCGCCCCCAGCGCGGCGAGGACGCGCGCCGGATCGCTCGGCGCGTGCTTCACCGCACCGGCGGCGCGCAGGCCGGGCGCGAGCGTGCTCGCCTCCCAGATCTCGGCGCCGTAGGTCAGCGTCGCCGCGGCGTCGCTGCGCCGCCCCGCGCGCGCGTCGGCGGCGGCGGCGAACCAGAAGGACGCCGACTCGGGCGCCGACTCCACCGCGGTCTGCAGCGCCGCGCGTGCCCCGAGGCCGCTGCCGGCCGCCGCGCGCGTCGCGGCCAGCGCCAGCGCCGCGTCGGCCCGCCGGGCCGAGTCGCCCCGCAACCAGAGATCCAGGGCCGTCGCGCGCAGCGCAGCGTCGCCGGTCGACGCCGCGATCTGCTCGGCGAGCAGCGCGAGGGGAACGGCGTCCGCCTGTTCGTCGATGGCCGGTCCGAGCACCGCGGCCGCCGCGCCGTGCTCGCCCCGGCGGACGAGATCGCCCGCCTCGACCCAGGTCAGGTTGGCGCCCGCGGCCGGCGCCGCCGCCGCCGCGCGCAGGCGGGCCAGGCTGCCCGGGTCGAGCGCCGCGCCCGTCGCGACCTCGAGGTCGAGGCGATCGCGCGCCGCCGCCAGTGTCAGCGTCGGCGCCTCGATGCTGGAGAGACAAGCCAGGGCGCCCGCCGGATCGCCACGCCGGCGCAGAAGCCTGGCCGCCCAGCGGCTTACCGCCTGGGCCAGCGCCGATCCGGGCGGCAGCGTCCCCAGCAGCTCGCTCGCCTTCGCGGGCGCGCTGCGCGCGTCGGCCCGCGCGGCCTCCCGCAGCCGCGCGAGCGGGCTCTCCGCCGCGGCCGGGGCCAGCTTGCGCGCCGCGACCCGATAGGCGGTGGCCGCCGCGGGGTCGCGGGCCGCGTCGGCGAAGCGCGCGGCTTGCTCCAGGAACGCCACGGCGATGCCGCCCGACAGCGCCCGGCCGGCCGCCGCGAAGGCCGCCGCCGCCGCCGTCGGCGTCGCGCCGCGCAGCGCCTCCTCGGCGACGGCCAGCGCGCGCGCCGGTCCGGCGGGGATCGCGTCGAGCGCGACCGCCGGCAGCGCGCCCCGGCGGGCCAGCGTCCACTCGGCGGCGAGCGCGCCGTAGAACGCTCGCTCCTCGGACGATCCGGCGGCCAGGGCCAGGCGCGCCCAGAGCGCGTGCGCCTCGTCGACGTCGCCCACGCTCTCCGCCAGCCGGGCGCGCGCGCGCAACACCGCGCCCGCCGTCGGCGCCCGCGTCAGCGCCTCGTCGTAACCGGTGGCGGCCTCCTCGATCTCTCCCGCCAGCTCGGCGGCCCGGGCCGCGGCCGCCAGGTGCGCGGCCGCCAGGACCGGCGTCTCGGCCGAGTTCGCCTCACCCTGATGAAGGCGCGCCTCCGCCAGCCAATCCTGGCGCGGGATCGAGGGAGGCTCGATCTGTTCCGGAACCGTCACCAGAGCCTGGATCCCCGCCTGCCAGATCTCCGGCTCCATCTCGGGCAGCGTGGGGGCGAACAGCGCGGGGGCCTCGACCTCCGGCGCCTCGTCCGCCTCCGGTTGCGCAGCCGCCGCCGCGCCCGGGACCTCGAGCGTCGTGTCCTCGCCGAGCGCCGGCACCGTGGGATCGGTGGGGGGAGCCTCCTCGAACAGATCGCCGAAAAGGTCCTCCACGTCGACCGCCTCGTCGTCTCCCCGCTCGGGCGGCTTCTTCCCGGAGGCCATCAGCCGACCTCCCCGCCGATCGCGCGCCGGAGGACCGGGTAGCGCGCGCTGAGCGCGAACCCCAGGAGCTCCAGCGCCGCCGGGTTTGCCGGCACGCCGCGCGCGCTCCCCGCCAGCGCGACGGCGGCTTGCGCCGGATCGCCGGCCACGAGCAGGCCGAACCGCTCGGTCGCCCGCAGCACCGCGCTCCGCCAGGCAGCGAGGTCGAAGCGTTCGAACGCGAAGCGAGAGGCCTGCAAGGTGAGCGCCTTGCGATCCTTGCGCCCCACGACGCGCGTGACCTCGCGCAGGAGGCTCTCCGACGGCTTCGGCAGCCCCGCCGGAACCGAGGCCCCCGCCAGGAGCGCGGCGCAGGCGAAGAGCGGCGCCAGATCCTCCGCCTGGGCCCGCGGCAAGACGACCGCGCCGCCGGCGATGAGCCCCAACGCCCGACCGGCGTGGAAGCGGAGGTGCGGCGAGGCCAGCGCCTCCGGGCCGAGCACGAGCGCCGGCTCGGCGTCGTCGGAGGGCGCCGCCAGCGGCGCGCCGGCCTCGCGCGCGACGACGACGGGCAGGCGCGGCAACCCGATCGCCGCGGCGACGGCGCCGATCCAGGCCAGGCGCGGCGCGGCCTCGGGACCGAGCGGCGCCGCGCGCGGCCGTCCCGCGGCGGGGAGGACGGCCGCGGCCGCCTCGGCGAGATGCGGCCAGACTTCGGCCACGAACCCGCCGGCCGCCGCATCGGCGATCTCGGTGAGGAAGGCGCGGCCCGCCCGGGGCGCCACGGCGGCCGGCGCTGGCAGCGGCGAGGGGCGCCCGCCGGCCAGCGCGCGCACGTTCTCCACCACCGCCATCGCCTCGGCCAGGGGACCGCTCGCGCCGCGGCCGCGGGCGTCTGCCAGCCATTCGGCGAGGCGCCCGAGGCGCCGGGCGTCGAGCGGGTTGCCCGCCAGAGCGCCGCGCAGGTCGGCGATCTCCCGCTCGACGACCTCGAGCGCGCCGCGCGGATCCCCCGCCGCCTCGTAGAGCGCGACCAGCGCCGCGGCGCCGGAGCCGAGCGGATCGAGATCCGCGGCCTGCCGGAACGCCGCCGCCGCGCCCGCCGGATCGCGTGCCACGTCGCGCAGGGCCGCGCCGGCGCGCAGGGCGAGCGCCGCCTTGGCGCGCGGATCGACCAGCCGGTCGGCCGCCCCGCGCAACGCCTCGACGGCGCCCCGGGGGTCGCGGCGGGCGAGCTGCAGGTCGGCCATCCGTTCGAAGGGCTGGGGATCGCCCGGGCGGGCGGCCGCCGCGCGGCGCAAGGTCTCGATCGCCCGCGCCGGCTCACCGCGCGCGTCGTACGCGTCCGCCAGATCGAGCTTGGCCGCGGCGCTCCGCTCCTCGTCGTCGGCGCCCGCCGCCGCCAAGTAACGTTCGAGCCAGACGATCGCGCCGCGGAAGTCCCGATCCGCCAGCGCCCCTTCGGCCAGTTTGTGCAAGGAGGCCAGGTGTTCGGGATCGATCCTCAAGATCTGCTTGAAGTCACGAAACGCCGCCGCCCGATCGCCGAGGGTCGTCCGCCGATGCTCGGCGCGCTCGAACAGCAGCGCGATCCGTTCGCCGGCCGTCGGCGTCCCGCCGGTCAGGCGATACGAGAGCAGTCCGTCGAAGGTCTCGGCCCGCCCGGGCGCCCCGAGATCGGCGCTGAGGAGCGCGTGCGCGCGCGCGTACGTGGCGGGGTCCTCGGGATCGAGCTCGACGGCCCGCGCGAGGACGGCGATGGCGTCGTCGATCCGGCCGGCCCGCTCGTACGCCGTGCCGGCCTCCACGAACAGCGCCACCGCCCGCGCGGGATCGCGGACCAGAACGCCGAGCCGCGCCGCCGCCCGGGCCTCGCCCAGCCGATCGCCCCCCGCCCGCGCCACGCGCCGCACGCCGGTCCAGGCCTCGAGCCGATCGGGATCGAGCGCGATGACGCTGCCGTAGGCGGCGAGCGCGGCCCCCAGCGCCCCGCGGCGCTCGGCGTCCAGCGCCGCCTCGAGGTGGAGCGCGATTCCCAGGCCGCCGCCCGCGCGCCGCGCCCGCGCGCGCCGCGGATCGGGGCGCGTCGCCGGCCAGACGCCCGCCCCTGCCACCGGGAGATCGGCCAGCGCCGGGGCCAGCTCGGGCGGGTGGGCCGTCTGCCAGACGGAGGCTGCGATCGCCTCGGTGGTCTCGGGGCCGGCCAGACGTGCGCGCGCCGCCGCCCGCCCGAGCAGGGGCACGGCGGCCGCCGGGACCGTCCCGTCGGGGCCGGCCAGACCGCGCGCCACCTCGAGCAACGAAGCGGCGACGGCGCCCGCGTCACCCGCCCGGGCGCCGGTCACGAACTGCAGCAAGGTGAGATCGGCGTGCGCCGCGGGATCGCCGGCCAGGCGGGGAGGCGCGGGCCCCGCCTCGCCGACCGCCACGCCGGCGAGCAGCGATTCCCGCGCGGCCGCCGCGGCCAGCGGAGGATCGTCGCCGAGCGCGTCGGCCAGAGCGTCGAGGGCCTCGGGGAGCGCCGCCGCGCCCCGAGCGGCGTCGCCCGCCGCCAGCCGATAGAGGCCCAGCGCGGCGTCGGCCGCGGTCTCGCCGTCGGGGGCCCGGCCCACCGCGCGCCGGAGCGATTCAGCCGCCCCCTGCGGGTCCCCGGCGTCGGCGAGCGCCTCGCCGTGCGCCAGCAGCACGGAGGCCTCGTCGCCCAGCGTGCCGTCGGGCGCGCGGGTCTCCTCGGAGAGGACGGCGACTTCCAGGAAGGCGTCGCCCGCGCGGCGCGCCAGCTCGTAGCTCCAGGCCCGGGCCAACGGATCGCCCTCCGAGCGCAGCGGGGTCAGCGCCGCCATCGCCTCGGCGAGCTGGCCGTCGGCGGCGCGGTGGTGGGCCAGCCGGAACCTCAGCGCCCGCGTTCGATCGACCGTCGCCCCGTCGGCCGCGGCCGTCAGCTCGGCGGCCACGATCTCCGCGCGCGCCGCCGGCGTGGTCGCCGCGCGCTCGAGCGCCGCCGCGGCGAGCCCGGACGGATCGACCGCCGAGAGCTCTCCCAGGAGCTCCACGCCGCGCGCGGCCAGCGCCGGCGCGCCCGACTCGATGAGCGCCCGGGCCGCCGCGACCTGCAAGGCGACGGCGACCGCGGGATCGCCCGCGTCCTCGGCGAGGGCGAGCAGGTTCTGGGCGCGCTCCTCCGGGGAGAGGCGCTCGGCCTCCGGGCTCTCCAGATCGAGATCGCAGAGACGAACCCGGCGCGCGATCTCTTGCGGCCGCAGGGCCACCAACCGGCGCTGATGCGGGAGCGCGCGCCCCGGCATCCCGAGCTCGTCGGCGTAGACCGCCACCAGCGCCTCGCGCGTGCCGAGCTCGAACGCCTCGGCCGCCGGGTCGGCCGGAGCCGCGATGCGCGCCAGCGCCGCCTCCAGAGTCGCCGCCGCCTCCTCCACCCGGCCGCTCGCCGCGGCGACCGCGGCCAAGGCTTGTACCGCCGGGCGCGCTGCGGCCGGATCGGAGCCCGCCTCGGCGATGGCCCGCCCGTAGAGATCCGCCGCCACCTCGGTCTCGCCCAGCGGTCCGGCCCTCACCGCCGCGGCCGCGGTCAGCGCGCTCACCTTCGACGCCGCGTCGCTGTCGACGTCGCCGCCGGCTTCCACGGCGAACGCATCGCTGAGCGCCTGCTCGTCGTGCCGGGCGACGGCCAGCGCCAGCTCGAGCGCTCGCAGGTCGGCGCGCGCGGCGCACCGGCCCCGGACCCGCGGCGTCTGCAGGATCTCGCGCGCCCGTTCGGCGCCCCCCCCGGCGAAGATCGACTCGACGTAGGCGAGCGCGAAGTCGACCGCCTCATCGTCGCCCCCCGCGGCGACCAAGAACGCGTGCGCCGTCTCGTCGGCCGCCTCGGGGCGATCGAGCGCCAGCGCCAGCGCGACCCGCTCGGACGCCACCCCGGGGTGCGCGGGGTCGAGGCGCGCCGCCTCGTCGAGCGCCTCGAGGGCCGCCTCGGGCGCTCCCAGGGACTCCCGCAGGAGGTGCGCCCGCTCGCGCAGGAGCGCGACGGCCAGGCCGGCGTCCGCGGCGGCCACCTGTTTGGCCAGCAGGTCGAGCGCGCGCACGGCCGTCTCGTCGGGGACCGTCCCCCGTGTGAGCACGTCGAGCTCACCGCAGAGCGCGCCCAGCGGCGCCGCGGGGTCCTCCCGTCCGAGCTCGGCCTCGAGCGCAGCGAGCGCGCGCGCGCGACCGTCGGGCGCGTCGGAGCGGCACCGCGCCAGCGACTCTTCGATCACCAGCGCCGCCCGCCGCACCGAGCTGTCGGCGCACCGAGCGAGCCCGCCCAAGGCCTCGGCGCGCGCCGCCGCGTCGCCGAGTCGCGTGCCGAGCAGGAGCAGCGCCAGCAGCGCGCCCGGATGGTCGGGGGACGCGGCCAGCGCCTCCCGGTAGCAGGTCCCGGCCTCCGCTGCACGGTCGAGCCGAGCTTCGAGCAGTCGCCCGCGCTCGAGCAACAGGTCGGCGCGCGCGCGCGGATCTGCCGCCGCCGACAGCGCCGTCGCGGCCTGCCCGAGCACCGCCTCGAGCTCGTCCCAGCGTCCGGCGCGCGCGAGCAGCCGCCGGAGGACCCACAGCGCCCGCACCGAGGCGGTGTCCGTCTCGAACGCCGCGCGGGCCGAGGCGAGCGCCGCCGCCGCGTCCTCACCGTCGAGGTCGCCCCCCACGCCGCTCTCCCGTAGCCGGGCCACCTCGCCCAGGAGCGCCCCGCGCCGCCCCCCTTCGGCGGCAGACGCCTCCGTCTCGTACACGGTCAGCGCCGCGCGCGGATCGTCCTCGGCCGCCTCGACGATGGGCGGTTGCAGCTCGACCGCGTCCGTGATCTCCAGGAGCTCGGCCGGCGGGGGCGGCAACGGCACCCCGTCGCGGTTGGGTTCGGTCTCTGCCGGCTCGGACGGACGCGGAACCGGCGGAGGCCCCTCGATCTCGACATCGATCTCGACCAGCTCTTCGTCGTCGCCGTCGGGTCCTGGTGGCATGCCGCGGGTGCCGCACGCGCATTATCGCGGTGCGTGGATCGGCATGTCAATGGACAGGCCTGCGGCGCCCGGGCATGATGAGCGCCTCGACCTCACGCTCATGCCGAGGCTTGCCGAGGCTTGCGAAGCTTCCCGAGGCCCTTTCCCGAGGCCCTTCCTGCCGAATCTGCTCGTTCCCATCGACCTTCGTGACGGCGAGCCCACGGGCCCGTCGCTGTTCGCGCTCGGCGAGGGACGGCGCGTGGCCCACGCGGCGGGTGCCACCGTCTACGCGATCGTCATGAGCGACCGCGACCTCGACGACGGGGTGGTTGCGCGCCTCGGGCGCGCCGGCGCGGACAAGATTCTCCTCTGCGAGGGGACGGCTCTGGCGACGCCACCGCTCGACGCGACGCACGGCCCTGCGCTGCTGGCGGCCGTCGAGCGGATCTCGCCGCTCTTGGTGCTGTTCCCCGCGGGCGGCGCGGGCCTCGCGCTCGGTCCCAGCCTGGCGGCGCGCCTGGGAGCCGCCTTCGCCGGCGCCGCCGACGTGGAGGTCGCGAGCGGGGAGGCCCTGCCGGAGGGCGTCGGCCGGGTGTTCCTCCGCCGCTGGCGGGGTGAGCGCGCGACCTATCGCCGCCTCGACCCGGTGGAGATCGAGCGGCCGGTGGTCGCCATCCTGCCCGCCGGCGTCGCCGAGGCGCCCGTCGGCTCGGCGGAGATCGACGTCGAGGTGATCACCTGCGCGCCGCCCAAGGACCTGGCCGTCACCGAGCTCGGAAATGAACCGGATCCCGACGCGGCGGTGGCGCTGGCGCGCGTGCTGGTGGTGGTCGATTCCGCGTACGGCCCGCAAGCGGTCGAGGCGATCGCTGCCCAAGCGCCGCCCGGCGTGGCCGTCGTCGACGCCGGACAGACCGCGGCGCTCGCCCTCAGCGCGCCGGAGATCGTGATCGCCGTGGGGAACGTCGATCTGTCCGTCATGGGGACGCCGCGCGGCCGTCAGGGGGCGATCCTGGTCGACGACGCCACGCCCTCGGCGCGGGCCGTCGACGTCCTGCTGCGCTCGAAGAGCGCGGCGCCGGGCCCCGCGCTCTGGCGGGAGATCGCCGGCGCGCTGGCCGCCCTCGCGCGCCCGCTCCCCGGCGAGGCACGGGCATGAACATCGCCGTCTGCCTGCGCGCGCCACCCCCCGGCCCCGAGGGGGACGCGATCGCGCGCGGCGACGGCCCGGCGCTGGCGCACGCGCTCGACCTCGCCGCCGGACACAAGCTCACCGCCGTCCTCGGGGGGACCTCGATGGAGGAGGGACCGCTGCGTCTCGCGCTCGGCATGAACGTCGAGCGGGCGGTGCGGGTCGCGGCGGACGATCTGGCGGCGGCCGACTTCCACACCATCGGCCAGGTGCTGGCGATCGGGCTCCGCCGCATCGGCGCCGATCTGATCTTGACCGGCGTCCGCTCGGACGACGAGGGGCTGGGCGCGGCCCCGGCGGCCATCGCCCGCCACCTGGGCGCCGCCTACGTCGCGGCCGTCGAGGAGATCGCGATCGTCGACGAGCGCCACGTGGAGGTGGTCGCCCGCGGGGGGGGACGCAAGCGCCGCCTGTCGGTGAAGCTCCCCGCCGTCCTGACCGTGGCCACGCTTCGCCCCATGCAGGTGCGCCCGCGGGACCCCACCCGACCGCTGCCGCCCATCGAGGTGATCCCGCTCGGCGATCCGGAGTCGACGGTGGTCCGCCGCCGCACCGAGCTCCTCGGGCGCCCGGAGCCGGCCTCGCGCGGCGTGCAGACGGTCAACTCGCTGGCAGCGCTGGTCGCGGCGCTCGACCGCGGCTAATTCTTCGGATCGGTCTTCTTCTTGGGCGGCTCATAGAGCTCGCGCAGGAGTGCTTCCAACTTCTCGCGCTCGTTCAGCGAAGGATCGTCGAGCACGCGCTCGAGCAGCCGTTCGAGCAGGCCGCCGATCTCGCGGCTGGGCGGAATGCCGAGGATCCGCATCACGTCGCGGCCGTCGATGGCCAGATCGGTCACCTTGAGCGCGGCGTCCTCGTGGGCCACCTCGGAGATGCGCCGTCGCAGCTCGCCCAGCTCCACGTCCGGATTTTCGCCGAAGCCCCTCCCGCGCACGTCTCCCTCGCGCAGCGCGAACAGATCGGCCAGCCCCTCCTGGCCGCCGACCCGGCGCACGAAGCGGCGGATCGTCCCGTCCGACCAGTCGGGCATGTAGAAGAACATGTGGTTCTTCACCAGCGCCACCACCCGCTCGCGGTCGGCGTTGGCCAGCTTGAGCCGGCGGCAGATCGCGTCGGCCATCTCGGCGCCCACGTACTCGTGCTTGAAGAAGCTGTACTCGCCGGGCGCCCCCTCGCGCGGCTGGCGGGCGCGCGGCTTGCCCACGTCGTGCAGGAGCGCGCCCAGGCGCAGCACGGGGTCGCCGCTCGTCTCGTCCACCACGGACAGCGTGTGCTCGAAGACGTCGTGCTTGTGGAAGCGGTTCTGGGTGCAGCCGACCCCCTCGAGCAGCTCCGGAATCACCTCGCCGAGGAGGCCGGTCGTGTGCATCAACGCGAGCCCGCGCGAGGGGCGGCGCGCGGCCAGCATCTTGAAGAGCTCGTCGCGGATCCGCTCGGCGGAGACCTTGCGGAAGACGTCGAGCGTCTGCGGGATGGCGGCCAGGGTGGGCGGAGCGATCTCGAACTCCAGCTGCGCCGCCTGGCGCACGCCGCGCATGGGGCGCAGGCCGTCCTCGCGGAAGCGCACCAGCGGATCGCCGACCGCGCGAATGAGCCCGCGCGCCAGATCACCCTGCCCGTCGTAGGGATCGGTGACGACGCCGGCCAGCGGATCGTAGGCGATGGCGTTCATGGTGAAGTCGCGCCGGCCGAGATCCTCGTCCAGCGAGTCGACGTAGGTGACGGAGGTCGGCCGCCGCCCGTCGAGGTACTCGCCCTCGCCGCGGAAGGTGGTCACCTCCACCGGGCGCCGGGTCTCGGTCAGCACGGTGACCGTCCCGTGCTTGAGGCCGGTGGGGATGGCGAAGGTGCGGAACAGCGCGACGACCGCGTCGGGCCGCGCGTCGGTGGCCAGGTCGAAGTCGGCGGGCGGGCGGCCGGCGATCATGTCGCGCACGCCGCCGCCCACCAGGTGGGCCTGGTGCCCGCTGCCGCGCAGGCGCCGGCAGATCGCCAGCACGTCGGGCGGGACCTGGGCGAGAAGCGCTTCCGGCGATGCCGGCGTCACGGTCACGGTCACGGTCCTTGCTCACCCGGGCCCGGTCCGGGCTTCGCCTCGCGCTCCAGCGTGGCCAGCGCCGCCGCCGCGGCGCTCTGCTCGGCCTCCTTCTTCGAACGGCCGCCGGCGCGCGCCCACTCGCGGCCGGCGAACGTCAGCGCCACCTCGAACCGCTTGTCGTGGTCGGGGCCGCTCTCGGCGACCACCTGGTAGACGGGCGCCGACTGCCAGAGCGCCTGCGCCCGCTCCTGCAGGCGCGACTTGTAATCGAGCCGCGCGTGCACCTGCACGTCGGCGAGCTCGGTCTGAAACAGGCGCATCGTCACCGCCGCGACCGCGTCGAGCCCGCTGTCGAGGTAGATGGCCCCCATGAGCGCCTCCAGCGCATCGGCCAGGATCGACGGCCGCGCTCGCCCGCCGGTCCGCTCCTCGCCGCGCCCGACGAAGATGAAGCGCCCGAGATCGAGCGTGGCCGCGGCGCGCGCCAGCCCCCCTTCGCTGACCAGCGCCGCCCGCGCGCGCGTCAGATCGCCCTCGGCGCTGCCGGGGAGCCGCCGCATCAAGAGGTCGCTCACCACCAGCGCCAGCACCGCGTCGCCCAGGAACTCGAGCCGCTCGTTGTCGGCGCGTCCGGGCGCCGCCGCCTCGTTCAGCCAGGAGGTGTGGGTGAGCGCGGTCTCGGCCAGCGCGCGATCGCGAAAGACGTAACCGAGGCGGGCCTCCAGCGCCGCCAGGCCCGTCTCTGCGTTCGGCGGGCCTGCCTCGGCGTTCGGCGGGCCCGTCTCTGCGTTCGTCTCGGCGCCCGCCGAGCCCGTCCCGGTCGACTGTTCCGTGCCGCTCATAGGACTGCTAGTATCTCGCCCATGCCGGACGCAACCAACATCTGCTGCGTGAAATGCAACTCCATCCTGGACAAGGCGACGTTCCAGGGGTTGGAGGTCGATCTCTGCCCGAAGTGTGGCGGCCTCTGGCTCGACCGGGGCGAGATCAGCCGCGCGTCCAAGTTGCCCCAGGCCGAGTTGGCCCGGCTGCGGGCCTTGCTCACCGGCGCGGCGGGGCCACCGCCGGTCCCGACCGAGTCGGTCGCCCCCTGCCCCGTCTGCCCGGGGAGCCTGGCCGAGGTGATGTTGGGGAAGGTCCGCGTCGACTACTGCAGCCGCTGCCAGGGGATCTTCCTCGACAAGGGCGAGCTGGAGGAGGCGATCGCCGCCGTCCGCGAGCGCGATCGCAACACCAGCCCCGAGTCGATCGTAGCGGCGATCTCGTCCGTGGGTTAGCCGGCCTCGATCCAACCGCCGCCGAGCACGCGCTCGGCGCCGTCGTAGAAGACGGCCGCCTGCCCGGGCGCCACGCCGAACGCCGGTTGGTCGAGCTCGACCAGCGTGGTGCCGTCGCCTGCCGGCGCGATCCAGGCGGGGGCGGCGGCGGCGTGGTGGCGGATCTGCACGGCGCAGCGCCGGCGGTCGCCGGCGGCGCGCGGGTCCAGCCAGCGGACGTCGGCCACGCGCAGACGGTCGCGTCCGAGGCGCTCCCGCGGACCGACGCGCACCTCGCCCGTCGCCGCGTCGATGCGCAGGACGAAGCGGCGTCCGCTCGCGGCCGGCAAGCCCCGCCGCTGGCCGACGGTGAAGGCGTGCGTGCCGGCGTGGGCGCCCAGCGTCGCGCCCGTCGCGTCGTCGACGATAGCGCCGGCGGGCCCGCCCCCGCCGCGCGCGTCCAGGAAGGTGACGTGATCACCGCCGGGGATGAAGCAGATCTCCTGCGAGTCGGGCTTGTCGGCGTTGGGGAGGGCGAACCGGCGCGCCAGCGCGCGGACCTCCTCTTTCGTCTGGTCGCCGAGCGGGAATCGCACGCGCGTCAGGATCTCCGGGCGGAGACCGAACAGGAAGTACGACTGATCCTTGTCGGCGTCGCGCGCCCGCCCGAGCGCCACGCCGCCGCCCTCGTCCGCCGCCAGCCGCGCGTAGTGCCCGGTGGCGAGCGCCCCGGCCCCCACGGCGTCCGCGAAGGCCAGCAGCGGCCCGAACTTGATCCGCTCGTTGCAGCGGACGCAGGGGTTGGGCGTGCGGCCGGCGCGATACTCGGCCACGAAGTCGTCGATTACCGCCGCGGAGAAGGCGGCGCTCTCGTCGATCACGTGGTGCGGGATGCCGAGATGCGCGGCGGTGGCCCGCGCGTCCTCGATGTCGCGCGGGCCGCAACAGCGACCGCCGATGCTGGCGGCCGTCCCGCTGGCGTCGTAGAGCCGCAACGTGACGCCCACGACGTCGTGGCCGGCCTCGACCAACATCGCCGCCGCCGCCGACGAATCGACGCCTCCCGACATGGCCACGACGATCCGCGCGCCCGCGCCGCCTCGGCCGCTCGTCACGCCCCCTTCGCCCCGGGCGCGGACGCGGGCCACGATCTCGGCGACCAGCGCCGCGACGGCGTCGATCTCCTCGGCCGTCGTGTCGCGCCCGAGCCCGAACCGCAGCGCCGTCGTCGCCTCTTCGCGCGACCGCCCGAGCGCCAGCAACACCGGCGAGGGATCGAGCGAGCCGGACGTGCAGGCGGCGCCCGTCGAGACGGCGACGCCCTCGAGATCGAGCGCCGCCGCCACCAGCTGTCCGGGCGCGCCGGCAAAACCGACGTTGAGCGTCCCGGGGAGCGCGCGCCGCAGGTCGCCGTTCCGCCGCGCCCCGGGGAGCGCGAACAACGAGGCGGCCAGCCGATCGCGCAGCGCCGCGACCCGGACGCCGGTCTCCTCGAGCTCGGCCCGCGCCAGCCGCGCCGCCGTGCCGAAGCCGACGATGCCGGCGACGTTCTCCGTCCCCGGCCGGCGCTCGCGCTCCTGGTGACCGCCCTGCCCGCTCGGCTCGAACGGCGCGCTCCGTCGCAGGAAAATCGCGCCCGCGCCCTTGGGGCCGTGGATCTTGTGCGCGGAGATCGTGAGCGCGTCGACCCCGAGCGCGCCGACGTCGATCGCGATCTTGCCCGCGGCCTGCACGGCGTCGGTGTGGACCAGCGCCCCGCGCTCGTGCGCGATCGCCGCCAGCGTCGCGAGGTCGTAGACGTTCCCCAGCTCGTGGTTGGCCAGCGCCAGCGTCACCAGCGCCGTCTCCGGGCGGAGGGCCGCCCGCAGCGCCGCCGGATCGATGGCGCCGTCAGGACCGACCGGCAGGAGCGTCAGATCGGCGTCGGCCGCCGCCAGCGCCCCCAGCACCGAAGGGTGCTCGATCGGCGAGGAGACGACGTGCAGCCGGACGTTCCCGCGGCCTGCCCGCGCGCCGCGCAGGAGCCCGCCGATGGCGAGGGCGTTCCCTTCGGTTCCACCCGAGGTGAACACCAGCTCCTCGGCCGTCGCGGCGATGAGGCCCGCGACCTCGCCTCGCGCTCGCTCGACCGCCGCCCGCGCCGTCCGCCCGGGGCCATGCGTGCTCGAGGGGTTCCCCGGCAACTCGCGCAGCGCCACCGTCATCGCCTCCAAGACCTCCGGGCGGAGCGGCGTCGTGGCGTTGTGGTCGAGGTAGATGGTCATCGGGAACGGCCGGCGATTCTGGCGGCCCCCGCCCCCGGGCGCAAGCGCGCCCGCTACCGGTCGCGCACGGGCGGCAGATTGGTGAGCGCCCGGACGGCGAGGCCACCCTTGAGGTGGCGGTCCACGACCCGATCCAGATCGGCGACGGTCATCCGGTTGTAGAGCACGGCGCGCGGCGACAGGAGGCCGTCGGGATCGTCGGCGTCGCAGACCAGGACGTTGGGGCCGCGCAGACAGTGGCCGAGGCAGATCTCCTCGCTCACCGCGACGCGCGCGCTGAGGCCGTCGGCGGCGACCCGGGCCCGGAGGTGCTCGGCGAGCGCGGCCGAGCCCCGCTTGTCGCCGCAGACCGGGCCGCGGCAGACGACCACGTTGACGGGCACTACCGGGCCGCCGCCGTGGCGGTCTCGCCCAGCGCGCGCGAGAGGTGCGCGCGCAGGCCGGCGGCGGTGTGCGCCTCTTCGGCCAAGAACAGCAAGAGCTGGCGATCGGCCGTCCCGCCCAGCTTGAGCAGCGCCTCCGCCGCCGCCACCAGCGCCGTCGGATCGCGCTCGTAGACCGGATCGGCGCGGTACATGGTCAGGAAGTCGCGCAGCGCGGGGACCGACTCGGTGGCGTCGATGGCCACCAACGCCTTGGCGATCTCCGCAGCCGCGGACGGTGTGGTCTCCGGCAGCCGCAGGTGGACGTCGAGCTCCGGCGCCACCGATCGCGCCAGGGGCCCGAGCGCGCCCACGGCGCGGGCCAGGACCTCTACCGGCGGCGCCCCGCGCTTCTCGCCGTAGTCGGCGTGCGCGCGCAAGGCGGCGGTCAGGAGATCGAGGGCGCCCGCGTCGCGTCGCGCCACCAGCATCTCCCCCGCCTTCTGGACCGCCAGCGGCGCCGCCTTGTCGTTCTGCAGGATCGCGATCAGCTTGGCGGTCACCTCGCGGCCCGGCTGCCGCCCCAGCTCCTCGATGGCGAACAGCTTCATCGCCGGGAACCGCTGGTCGGGGTCGGCGATGATCGCCGTCAGCGCCCCCAGCAGATCGGGCGGCGTGCTGGCGCCGGCCCCGGGCGGCGGCGCGAACCCCTCGGCGTCGAAGGTGACGCCGCGGACCACCTCGCCCGGCAGCGTGGCCTGGTAGGTCCGCGCGCCGGTGATCGGATCGAGCGCGCCCAGCTCGCCGCTGGAGGTGGCGAACAAGATGGCGCGCCCCGTGTCGTCCGAGCCCACCGCGTCGTCGGGGCTCACGTAGGCCCAGCGCAGCGCCGCCGAGCTGGCGTCGAAGGCGAAGAAGAAGCGGTAGTCGTGCACGAAGGCGAGCCCGTCGCGGAACTGCGGCTTGCCGGCGGCCGCCGACACCCGCCAGAGCACGCGGTTGCGGTCGAGGGCGGAGTATTCGCTCTGCTCGGGGTGGTAGTGGTCGTAGTCGTACGTCGGCCGCACGAACGGCGGCAGTTGCGCCGACAGGTAGCCGGGGGCGTGCCGCGACCCGCGCGCGGTGTCGCGACCCACCAGGAAGATCCCCCGCGAGCCGTAGAACAGTCCTTCAGGCAGCGCCCGCACGAAGGTGGCCGCCTCCTCCGTCGAGAGGATCTGCGCCACCTCGGCCCCGGTCGCGCCGTCGAACAGCAGCACGTATTGCGATTCGAGCGGCACCGCCACCAGGCCGCCGCGCGCGGCGGGCCCGGCCACCCGCGCCGACGGCAGCGCCGCCTGCCAGCGCGGGGCCCCGGTCCCGAGATCGTAAGCGCCGAGCGCGCCGGCCTGCTTGCTCGGCGTCTTCTCCACGCGGGTCACCACGTAGACCGCGTCGCCGTCGATCGCGTAACCGTAGAGGTGCTCGGAGGACGGGAACGGGTGGCGCCAGAGCGGCGCGCCGGTCGCCGCGTCGCGCGCCACCAGCTCGCCGTTGGGGGTGGTCCCCTTGTCGCCGTGGACGATGACCTTGGCTCCGGCCACGACCCGGGTCGTCACCTCGGCCGGCTGCGTCCAGAGCAGGCGCGCCGCCGTCAAGTCGTAGGCGGCGAGCCGCGGGCCCGCCGCGCCGGCGAGGACCAGGTAAGCCACGCTCCGCCCCGTCGGGGCGGGCTCGTGCGCGCGCGCCACCGCGCCGGCCACGTCGTCGGCGTTGCCCGCGCGCTGATAGGGGCTGGTCGCGCAGGCGAGGACCCCCAGGGCGCCCCCGAGCGCGAGCGCCGCCGCCACCGTCCTCGCGCTGCCCGAGCGTCCCCGCGTCACGGCGTCGTCCCCCGCTCGTCGAGGAGCTTCTGCGCTTCCTTCTTCGAGGCCCGATCGTCCTTGGCCGGGACCGAAGCGATGTAGTCGACCAGCGCCGTCGTCGCCACCGCGCCCGAGAGCTTGCCGATGGTGCGCAGCACGTCGATGCGCAGCTTGTCGGGCACGTCGGAACGTTTCACGTAGTCGCCGAGCGCGTCCGCCACCACGGCGTCGTCGATGGTGCCGGAGAGCTCGGCGATGCGGGGGATCATCTCGGGCGTGGCCAGCGTCGCCAGCGGGCCGGCGACCCCCGTGTCGCCCCTCGCCAGGAGCGCGAAGATCCGCTTGGCCGCCTTGCCCTCGTGGCGCGCGGCCAGCGCCTCGGCGGCCGCGGCGCGCACGTCGGGGGCGGCGTCGCCCAGCCGCTCGAGCAGCGTGGCCGTCGCGCGCGGATCGTCGACCGCGCCCAACGCCTTGATGGCCCGCATCCGGACGTCGGGCGCGCGGTGCCCCGAGTAGAGCACCAGCGCATCGACGGTCGTCTGGTCGGCGCGCAGCGCGTGGGCCTCGCCGAGCTTGCCGAGCGCGTCGAGCACCGCCTGCAGGCGCGCCGGCGTGGCCCCGGCCGCCAGCACCTCGCAGAGGGGCTCGACCGCCGCGGGCGTCGCCGCCGCGCCCAGGCTCGCCGCCGCCCCCATCGCCGCCGTGTCGTCGGCGCCGATCACCGCCAGGCGCAGGGCCTCGATCCGTTCCGCCGGAACCGCGGCGGCCGCCGGTTTGGGCGCCGCGGCCTTGCTCTTGCGCGCGGCGCGCGGCGTCTCGTCGGCCTTTGACTCAGACTTGGACGTGGACGCCCGTGCGGGCCCTCCCGCCGCCACCAGCACCAGCGCGAGAGAAAAGCCGACGCGCTTCAAGGAGAGGACCGGGCTGCGATCGCTTCGGGGCTTGGCATCTACTTGGCGCGCGCCTCCGAGTCGGAGAACTCGACCTTGCCACTGTAGTTCGCCCCCTTGCCGAGCAGCCAGAACGTCGTCGTGGCGATGGTCTGGCCACGCGACTCGATCGTCATCTGGTAGTGCTTGCGCACGTCGAAGTCGGGCTTGCTGAGGTCGATGCTCGACCCGAAGATGCGCGAGCCGCGCTCGCGCGTGTACTGCGGATCGCCGGCCACGTACTTCTTCCCCTGGGTGATGTCGTAAAATTTCACCTCGATCTCGCTGTCGTCGAGCGGGCGAGAGAAGAAAGCCAGGTACTCGAGATGCCAGGTCCCCTTGTCGTCGCCGTGCTCCTCGGTCGGCCAGATCTTGTCGATCTTGCCGTGCTGGAGCGCGCTGACGAACGCCCCCGACGAGGAGAAGTGCATCGGCAGGCGATTCTTGGTGATGATGATCTTCCCCTTGAAGACGTCCTCGGGCTTGGCCGCCGTCGCCGGGCCGGCGGACGCCAGCAAGGCGAGAGCGAGGACAGTTCCCATGCGGAGCGCGGATCCCTTGTGCATTCGTAGCTCCTGCGCCGTCGGCGCGACGTTGAAACGGGACCGATATTAGGCGAAGAGCCCGCCAAAAGGCCAGGCTCCTCACACGGGCGGGCGCGTTTTAGGCGCCGGGCCGGCCGTTGCCGTTGCTGCCGGGCGGCCGCGCCGCCCCGCCGCCCGCGAACAGCGCCTCCAGACGCGCCGCGCTCGCGGGATCCAGGTTGGACGACTTCTCGCGAGCCAGCCGCAGCACGTCGCGGCCGACCAGACGGTAGAGCTCGACCAGCTCGGGCGCGCGCGCGGCCAGCGTCCCCAGGTGGCGCTCGACGGAGGTGACGTCCCCACGCTCGACCGGCCCGGTCAAGGCGCCCGGAAGCCCGACCTGCGACAGGTTCTGCACGACGCTGTTGAGGAGCGGGATCAATACGGGCAAGGCCTGATCCGCCGGCACCCCAGCCTTGATGAGCAGCGACTGCGCCGTGTCGGCCAGGGCCACCACGTAGTTGGAGGCGATCACCGCGCCGGCGTGGTAGAGGGCCAAGTTCTCGGCCTCCAGGAACACGGCGCGCGCGCCGAGCGCCCGCACGATCCGCTTGGCGATCGCGCGCGCCGGCTCATCCCCCTCGATGCCGAACGCGACCTCGGCCAGCCCCTCGACGGCGACGCGCGCGTCGGCGAACGAGACCAGCGGGTGCAGCGTCCCCACCGCCCGCACGTGCGGCAGCGCCGCCTTCAAGATGGTGCGCGCCGGGTTGGCGCCCGAGGTGTGGAGCAGGATCTGCTCGCGCCGCAGCCGCCCCTCTTTGGCCAGCCGCTCGGCCACCTCGGGGACGCGCTCGTCGCGCACCGAGATGATGACCGCGTCCGACTCGGAGAGAATGGCGGGGATCTCGCCCGTCGACCCGACGACGCCGGAGATGGCGCGCGCAGCGTCGGTCAGCTCGACCTGGCGGCCGTGGAGCCCGGTGACCGGAACGCCCGAGCGAACCAGGCGGGCGGCCAGCGCCGTCCCCACGATCCCGGCGCCCATGATGAAGACCGAGGGGGTCGGCTCGGCGGGGCCCTCCGCGATGGCGCGGGCGTTCACCTCGGCTTCGGACATGTAGCTGCTCATGAGGCTGTCTTATACAAGTTGTTGCCGTAGATGTAATGGAGAACCGCGCGCGGCACGAGCCCGTCGACCGGCCGCCCGGCGAGGAGCGCCTCGCGCACCTCCGTCGAGGAGACGCGCGGCAGCGCCAGCTTGCCCGGCACGTCGAACCCGGTCCGCCCGACGACGACGAAGGGGACCGTCCGCTGCAGCTCCTCGCCGGCGTACCAGGTCGGGACCTCGGGGATGAGATCGGCGCCGATCACCAGCGAAAAGCCGTGCGCCGGGAACTCGGCCTGCAAGCGCCGGATGGTGCGCAAGGTTCGGCTCCGCTCGCCGAGGTCGCGCTCCACCGCGCTGACCTTGACCCGCGGGCCCAGCGCCGCCGCCGCCCGCTCGCACATGGCCAGCCGGTGCGCGAACGGCGCCAGCGCCTTGCCGAACGGGTGCTCGAAGGCGGGGACCATCCACAGCTCGTCGACGGGTGCCGTCTCCAGGACGTAGAGCGCCGCCATCTGGTGCGCCAGGTGCGGCGGATTGAAGCTCCCCCCGAAGATCGCGACGCGCATCAGAAGTAATCGGGCAGCAGGGCCGGCCGGCGTGCCTCCGCGAACGCCTGCTCGAACGGCGCGAACGTGGCGCAGAGCTCGGAGAGCGGCGTGCCGGCGTCGATCGCCCGCCGGACCTCGTCGCTGCCGGTCAAAAGGTCGATGGCCGGGGGGTCGGCGACGAACTCGTACGGCTCCGTGCGCCAGCGGAAGTCGCCGGGCGCCAGCCGCCGCGCCGTCGCGATGAGGGCGATCCCCGTCGCGTACGGGCGAAACGTGGCCCGGTCGGAGACGTGCAGCTGCACGCCGCCGCACGAGCGGCCCGCGAACTTGTGAAACGTCGGACGCAGCGACAGCGGCCGGAAGCGCACCCCCGGCAGCGGCAGCTCCTCGCGCGCCACCTTGCCGAGCGCGGCGACCCAGTCGTCCCCGTCGAGGAACGGCGCGCCGACGATCTCGAACGGACGCGTCGTCCCCCGCCCCTCCGAGAGGTTGGTCCCCTCGAACAGACACTGCCCCGGGTAGACCAGCGCCGTGGCCGGCGTCGGCATGTTGGGCGACGGCATGACCCAGGGGAGCCCGGCCTCGACGTAGTTCATCGCCCGCCGCCAGCCGCGCATCGGCACCACCGTCAGGTCGCCAGCGATCGGCCGCGCGAACCGCGCCCCGCCCCAGGGCATCCCGCGCAGGCGCAGGCGCGCCACCTCGCCGATGGTCAAGCCGTGCCGCACCGGAATGGCGCCCAGCCCCACGAACGACTCGCACCGCTCGGTGACTGTCCCGCCTTCGATGGCCACCCCACCGAGCGGGTTGGGCCGGTCGAGGACGATCACCGCCACGCCCGCCCGAAACGCCGCCTCCAGCGCCAGCACCATCGTCCAGATGTACGTGTAGTAACGACTGCCGACGTCCTGCAGGTCGATGACCAGCACGTCGACGCCCTCCAGATCCGCCGCTGTCGGCGCCAGCGACTCGAACGTCTCGCCGTAGAGGCTGACGACTGGAATCCCCGTGCGGCGGTCGCGGTCATCGTCGACGCCGATCATGTCCTGCGCCTCGCCCCGCACGCCATGCTCGGGCCCGTAGAGGCGCGCCGGCCTTATCCCGACTTCGATGAGGCGATCGACGATGTGGGTCAGATCGGACGTGACGCTGGCGGGATGGCAAAGGACGCCCACCCTGCGCCCCCGTAGAAGATCGAGCTTCTCCTTGCAGAGTACGTCCAGCCCGGCCTCTACGTGCACCCCTGCACCTTACACCACCCCATTCGCCACGGCCTGATTCGCCTTCACCCCGCTCCGTGCGGAATCCTCACGTGAACGCCGCTCCCGTGCGGAATCCTCAGGTGAACGCCGCTCCGTGCGGAATCGAGCGGCGCCCCTTCGAGCTTCCGCGACCCTCCGCACGGGACTTTTTTCGGCGCGTGGGCTGCCATTTCAAAACGGGAGCGCAGCCCACGCGCCGAAAAAAGTTCGCGCGCGGAGGGAGCGTCAGACCGAGGGCCGGCCTTCGAAGCGCGCGCGGCCCGTGGTCGCTTGCGCTCCGGCGACCAGGCGGTTTACGTGCAAGGCCTAGGGCCGAAGGCCCAGGCCAACCCCCGGCCCGAGGCGACCAGACCAGACCAGACCAGACTAGTTGATGGGGATCGGCTTCAAAGTGGCCTGCTCGCCCTGAGTGTTGACCTTGAAGCGGACCATGCGGCACTTCCACTTCTGCTTCAGGCCCCCTTCGATGAGGCGCAGCTTCGCCGTGAATGCCTGAACCGTGATCCCCTTGGTCGGCTTCCCCTGGCTCTTCAGCGCGGCGACGTACTCGTTGAAGATGCGCGTGAAATAGACCGGCTCGGCCTCCTGGGCCAGAGCCGCCGCCTCGGGCGACGCCGCCGCCGAGGGGCCGGAGCCTTCCTCGACCAGCATCTGGTCCGAGCGCCAGCGCGAGGTCTCGTCCTGCTCCTCCTCGGGCTCGTCTTCGTTGGGCTCCTCGCGTCCGAGCAGGCGGGCCAGCATCACGTTGAGGCCGTTCGACAGGCCCTCGAAGTCGGGGCCCACCGGCTTGAACTGGTAGTCGATGTTGCCGTTGATGATCTCGGCGACGCCGAGCTCGATCTTGTCCAGCGGTCGGATGAACCGCTGCGCGGTCAACATCACGGCGCCCAGCATGACCAGGATCGAGAGCACGCCGAAGCCGATGAGCTTCATTCCCACGGACGAGACCGCGTCGAGCGCGTCGGAGATCGACTCCAGCGTCACAACGCCGCTCGTCTTGTCGTACGCGTTGCCTTGCAGCGGCGCGGCGACGGCGGCGTATTCCTTCCCGTCGAGGGTCAGCGTGAAGACCTCTGACGGCGCGTTCTTGGCCAGCGCCTGCTGCCCCCACTGCTCGGGCGACTGGAACAGGACGGCGTTGAGCGCCTGCGTCTTGTTGCCATCCTCCTTGGCGTTCTCGCCGGTCCCCTCGGAGACGAAGCTCGAGGTGTGGACCTTGCCGTTGTGGAAGTAGGCGACCTCGGTGCCGAGCAGATCGCGCTTGGCCTGCGCGTCGCGCGCCGTGACCACGTAGCCGACCATCAGCGCGCCGACGATGGTGCCGTCCGGCTGGACGACGGGCGCGACGGCGACGCGGGTCATGCTGCCGGAGAGCGTCCAGATGTCCTTGGTCGCTTCACCGCGCAGCGCGTTGGCCACGGCCGGATACTTGGAACGGAGATCCTCGCCGTACATCGCGTTGACGTTGAGGTCCCGGGCCACGACTTTCCCGCGGCTGTCGATGACCGCGACGATGTCGGCCTTGCGGGCGCCGCCGGTCTGCAGGAAGCCGTTGATCTGCTCGCACTGCTCGAAGGCCGCCTGCCGGCGGCCGTTCTCGTCGACCTTGGAGAAGACCGCCACGACCGCGGGCCGGCGGGCCAGGCCCGCGACCAGGTTGGCAAACTCCAGCGCCTCCAGCCGCGCGATGTCGCTGTGCATCCGCTGGGCGCGCGAGACGTCGGCCTCCACGGAACGAACGGTCGAGTCCTTCAGCTCGCGGGTGACGACGGCATAAATGCCGGCCGTGAACGCGAGTAAGACGATGGCGGCGACAAGCCCGATCTTCATGCGGTGCATGCCTGGCTCCTCTGCTCGGCTTTGGGAAATGGAACGGTGGGGACCAACGAACGGAATCGAAATGGCGCGCTGCGAGGTGAGACGACGGCGCCAGGTGCTTCGGGGCGGCCCGGATTATCGGTACCGCGGCGGCGCGAGTCAAACTCTGCGGAGACAGACAAAAATTTGACCGCCCACTCACTTGAGCCTACATGTAGGACACCCCCGAAGGAGGGCCTCATGCTCAAGAAAAAGACCTCGGATCGCATTCTCGACCGGCGTACGCAGCGGCGGGTTCATGGACCCGACCGACGGACGAATCGGCGGGTCAACGTCGACCTTTACATGAATCGGTTCTTGGATGGTGAGCCCTATCTCTGTCGCATGGTCGATATCAGTCGCACCGGCGCCCGTTTGCTCCCCATGATCGAGCCGGATCAGAGCCGGGCCCCCCGCTACATGGGGCTCCAATTCCAGCTTCCCGATCGCAACGACGTCTTCACGGCGTCCGGTGAGACGATCACCCGCGACGGGCGGACGGTGGGGGTGCGGTTCACGAACCTGCCGCCGGACGCCGCCTGGGCGATCGAATCCTACCTGAGCTTCGTGTAAGCCCCGGCCCAGCTCGACCGCGCACAAACAGCTCGCTTCCGCCTCCGTGAGAGAATCTTGAGCTCTATCGCGGGGGCGGCGGCCTGTTTCGACGCGGTTCGCTTGACAGGTGGAAAGGCCGTCAGTATGGTCCGCTCTCCCCTTTGTTTCTGCTCGCTTTGTCCGCCCGATCGACAGACAAGCGCGCGTGATGTTGACCGCGCCGGAGGAGCTCAGTGGACCAGAATAGGAAGCCAGGCGTCCCGCCGACCAAGGACATCAGTGACCTCAAGGCCCGTCTCGGCCTGAAGCGACCGGACGGCGGCCCCGCCGGCGCTCCCATGCCCGGCGGAATGCCGCCGGGCCCGGGACGTCCCGCCGCAGCCCCAGGACAAGCCTTCGCGCCCCAGGGCTCGGGTCGCGTCGCCGCCGGACCGGGACCCGGGCCCGGCTCCGCACCGCACCGCGCAGCCGCCCCGGCGGCTCCGCCCGCGGGGATGAACCCTTACGCCAACATGCGCGCGCCGCAGGGAGGATTCGACCTCCGGACGATCGACGATGGGGTCCCGGTGCAGAACGTCGGCTCGAGCAAGAGCAAGACGGTCCTCATCGCCTCGGTGATCGTCGGCGCGGGCGCGTTCCTGCTCGGCGGTTGGAGCGGCATGGTGAGCGTCGGCCGCTCGAACATGAACACCGCCAACCACGCTGCCAAGGCGGTGAAGAGCGAGCTCGACGGCATGCAGAAGCGCCTGGGCGAGATCGCCCTGGCGGTGGCGCGCAGCCAGCAGCGCATGCAGACGAGCAAGAAGGATCCTCTGGCCTACGATCCCCAGCTCATCACCGAGCTCAAGTCGATCAAGCTGGATCCGCGCCCGACGACGGCGACGATCTTCCGCGTCGACTTCTTCCGCCTTCCCGACGCCGACGTCGACAAGCTGTTCAACTACTACTACGACACGATCGCCCTCTACAACGAGGTCGAGCGCCACGTCCGCCGAACCGACAACGACGCCGAGTCGCTCAAGGCTTACGCCGAGAAGACGGCCGGGAACGCCGGCAAGAACTACGGCATCGTGTTCGACAACAGCTCGGGCAAGATCGTCGTGGCCAACCTCGTCGAGGTGGGCGACCCGACCTGCAAGGGCGGCAAGAGCGGCAAGGACTGCGGCTCGGACATTACTGGCTTCAAGATCCGCTCCGGCTCCGGCGCGCCCTGGGTCGACCGCAACATCGGCGGGAAGCTCGATCTCAGCAACGTGATCCCCATCAAGCCGACGCCCTTCATGGACGCCGTCATGACCGGGTCCCCCGATCAGGTCCGCCAGGAGAGCTACAAGCAGCGCGTCGCCAGCATCTCCATGCTGGTCCGCCAGCTCAACGTCATGCAGAAAGAGCTGCTCGAGGGCATCAGCAAAGACGCCGCCCGCCCCGACATCTTCACTGTGTTTTAGCGCTCGCTTGCCGGGAGGGGCTCCGCCCCTCCCACCGCCCCACCCCGTCGCGACGAGAGCCGGTCCCGGATCCCGCTGTTGACCCGGGTCTGGGTATACGAACCTGATCGCGTGAGGGCGGGCGAGCTTTGCTCGGCCGCCCTCGTCGCGGGAGGTCAGGAACCCTTTGAGGGTTCCTGATTCGACGGAGAGCCGAGCAGAGCGCGGTCAGGGGGACGGCGGAATGAAGCGGAGGGCGGCGCGAACGGTGGCGCGGGCGACCTCCGAGCGGGCAAGGGCGGCGGCCAGGGGCGGAGACGAGCGGTAGTAGAGGTCGACGGCGGTCTTGGCCAGCGTGCTGCGGGCGATGGCCGCGTCGCGCAGCCGGCGCAGCGTGGCGACCTCGGGCGCCAGCTCGGAGCCGAAGGCCGCCGTGGCGATGAAGCACCCCGAAAGCTTGGTGTACGGGACGCGCGGCGTGGTGAAGGTCTGGAAGGTCGGCTGTGAATTGCCGCAGACGCCCCGCGCGCTGATCCCCACGCCGTACGTGGTGAGGGGCGTCAGCCCGTCGATCTCGGCGCTGGTCGAGGTCCCAGGAGCGGCGACCGGGAGCGGCGGTGCAGGCGTCCAGTCCGGAAACGTCGTGGCGTCGATCGTTCCGCTCGGCGGGAGCACCGAGTAGCGGACATCGTATCCGACGACCGCCTCACGGCCGTTCTCGCTCGATTGCAGCACCGCGAGCGTGGCGCTGGTGCCGCTGGCGGTCGCCGCGGCGGTGAACGAGACCGGAAGCGGGACCGGCGACGGGCTGGCGGTGCAATCGACCGAGGGACAGCTGCCCAGCGTCACCACCACGCGGGCCGGCCCGCCGGCGCCGTTCATGAGCAGGAGCCGCCCCCCCCCGCTGCCCGGGTCGCTGCTGATGGTGGCGTCCGGCGGGTTGACGTCGCCCGACACGCCGCTCCAGTCGCCGTAACCGGCGATGTCGCTGGTCGAAGCGGACGTGCCGCCGGCGCCGGGGCCCAGGGTGATGGGCACCTGGAACAAGACCGACGGCTGCCCGACGTTTCCGTGCTGGCCGTAGGCGGCGTAATACTGCATGTCGAGCGCGCTCACCTCGTTGGCGTGCTGATAGGCCGCGTTGGCGTCGAACTCCTTGCCCACCTCGACAGCCAGGCGATAGTCGCCCGCCGCCAGATCGGCGGGGATGATCCAACTGCCGGTGAAGGGCGCGCCGTAGGGGGGCGTGGCGGCCGCCACCACGTCGACGTCGTTCATCGCCGCGTACTCGGCCGAGTCTCCCGCGTCGCAGGACTGCGGATATCCGATGCGCGGCAGGCAGAGGCTGCCGCCGAAGTTGAACACGTCGGCGCGGGGCGGGTAGTACGAGGCCGGCTGCGTCGCGTCGAGCAGCCCCTTCGCGCTGCGAAACTGACCGCTCGGGCAGGTGATCGCGTCGACGACCTCGAGCGAGGTCATGGGCCGGCAGAAGTAGGGCTCGGGCGAGGAGAAGTTCTCGTGGTTGACGAGCTCGTCCTCCAGCCCGGCGTCCATCAACTTCAGCGCGTCGTTCATCGCCACGAAGGTGTAGAGCTCGCCGTGCGCGTGCGCCCAGATCGGCAGCGCCATCGGCCGCCGGCCGTACGGGAAGCGGGGGCCGGAGACCAGATCC
Organism: Polyangia bacterium; assembly: GCA_035607055.1. Classification (GTDB taxonomy): domain Bacteria; phylum Myxococcota_A; class Polyangia; order Fen-1088; family Fen-1088; genus JADGRB01. The sequence continues at coordinate 15,333 of DATNDC010000244.1, read as the reverse complement.
CAGGTGCCGGGGCGATTGCCGATGCCGTGGATGGCCACCGCGTTGGTGACCATCAGCGTGTCGATGAACTGGGCCCCGTCGGCGCTCTCCAGCCAGACGGCGATCTGCGGCCCGAAATCGGGGTGCGCCGCATTGAAAGTGCAGCTCCCGTCGCTGGCGGCGCGAAAGCAGTCAGGCTGGAACGTGTAGTTGAGGACGGTGCAAGGGGCGGCGGCCGCGCCGCCCGCGCGTCCTGCCGCCCAGGAGGCGGCGACCGCTATCGCAACCGCCGCGCGCCTCACATCATCAGTGCTCGTAGGGCGCTGCTCAGAGCTCGAGGCCGTCCATCGGATTGTCGGAGGCCTTCGACTTCTTGGAGGCCTTCTTCTTGCTCTCGGACGAGTCCGACGACGAGCCCTTGCCGTTCACCTCCGAGGGCGTGGGCGCAATGCCGGACGACGACGGCACCACGATGTCCGCGTGCTCCTCGGTCCCCGGCTTCTTGGTCTCGTGACCGACGACGCGATCGATGATGTCGTCGTTTTCGTCGTTTCCTTCCTTGCCGCTGCGGTTGGCGACAGCCTCGACCAGCTCGTCCTTCTCGACCGTCCCGGGGTTCACGATCTTCCGCTTCTCGACGACGCGCTCGTGCGTCGCCTGGTCGTAGAGGACCAGGCAGTAGACGCCGTAGAACTCCGAACGGTCGACCAGCTTCAGGCGATCGGGCCCCGCGTTCCAGGCGAAGTGGTCGAGCACGTGGTTGACCCCGCCCCGCGTCTTGTCGTCGCGGTAGACGGGGCGCGCGGTGCCGTAGCGGGCCTCCATGCTCTTGCCGAAGTCGGCGAACGACTTGCCCTGGAGGGCGTCCTTGTTGAACGCCAGGAACATCTTGTAGAGCCCGTCCTCGTAGAAGAAGAAGTAGCGGGTCCACTGGTCTTCCTTGGTCACCAGCACCGCCTCGCCCGTCCCCTGCTGGAACTCGGGGCCGATGATCGAGACGTCCCACCCGGACTTCTGACCCTCGAACTTGGTGTAGCTCTTCTTGACCGCGTTGATCTCGCGGATCTGCTCGTCGTGGATGCGCTGCTGCTTGCCGGGGTCGGCAGAGGCGTCGGCGATCCGCTTCTTGTATTTCCCTTCGACGGCCAGCCGCGCGGCGGCCATGACCTCCTCCGGATGCATCCCCCACTTGAAGGTCCCGGCGTCGGGATCACCGAGGCGCACCGCCTTCAGCTTGTCGACCTCCTTCGCGCTCGCCGTCGGCGCGCTCCCCTCCCCGCCCCCCTTCTTCTTCTTGCCTTTGGCGTAACTCGGCGCGCTCGTGCCCACGGCGGCAACGCCGAGCGACAGAGCCAGCACAAAAGCACCAGTGATTCTCATCGGGGCCTCCTCGTGACCGTCCCGGCGGCGCCCGCCGGAGGAATTTCGGACGTTAGCACAAAAAATCAGCCCGATCTCACGGGGTTTCTGGCTCTTTTTCGACGGGCGCCGCGGGCACGGCTCGACCGTCATCGGGCCCCCCGGCTGAACCGTCCTCTGCCCACGAGCTGTCGATCTTGGTCGGGTGGTAGCTGTCGGCTCGACCGTCCTTGAGGTCCGCGTCGGGCGTGGCCGAATAGACCGCCCGCTCGCCCGGGCCCGAGTAGTCGATCCAGAAGGCCGAGCGATCCTTGCGGACGTCGAGGTGCACGAAGCTCGAGTTCGGGTAGTAGCCGACGCCCACCTTTTCGAATGTCCGCCGCAGATAGTCGCGCAGCTCAGCCGTTTTCACCCCTTCCACCCGGAAGTCGCAGGCCAGCCCCTGCATGTGCGGGCTGTGCGGGTTCTTGGCCACGGTCGGGTGCCGGTACCCCGAGACCACCTCCAACCGCCGCCCGGGCCAGTGGTGTCCCGTCTGAAAGAGCAGCCGCATCAGGCGGGGGTTCATCTTGTGCTCGACGTTGGTGTAGTGGCAGCGCAGGAAGTGGTCGAAGCGGCGCTGCATCCCTTTGACGGGGCGCCCTTTGCCGTCGCGGAGCCGCAGCGCCATCGTCTCGCGCCGGTTGACGGCATAGAGCACGACGGGCGCGTTCTTGGAGACCTTCTTGTTCGCCTTGCTTGCCTTGGCGACGGGGCGGGTCACGGGCCGCGATGACTTCGCCGCGGCGCTGGCTTGCGCGCGCCCCGTCCCCAGCGCCAGCAAGGCGAACAGCGCGACAGACGTGGAGCGGGTGACGAGGTTCAGCATCCGGCGGCGACCGGGTCGCCCTCTTCCAGCATGAGCGACGCGGCCGCCAATTTCATCAAACCGGAGCTATGGCTGGGGCGTCAACTTTCTCACCAGCTCGGCCAGAAGGTCGTGAGCGGCGCGGGGGGAGAGCTCGTCGGTGTCGAGGGCGCGCAGGCGCTCGAGCACCTCCCGCACCAAGGGGTCCTCGGCGGCGGGCGCCGGGGGCGCAAAAAGCCCGAGCTGGCCCAGGCCGGCCTCGGCGGCCCCGGGGACGACGGGGCGCGGCAGATCGGCCGCCGGGCCGCCGCCGGGCGCCTCGAGCGTACGGAGGATGGCCCGGGCGCGGGCGATGACCGCGGGCGGCAGGCCCGCCAGCTTGGCCACCTCGACGCCGAACGAGCGGCTGGTGCCGCCGGCCGTCAGCTTGCGCAGGAAGACCACCTCGCCTTTCCACTCGCGCGCCGCCACGCTGACGTTGCGCACGCGCGCGTGCTGCCCGGCCAGCGCCGCCAGCTCGTGATAGTGCGTGGCGAACAGCGTCTTGGCGCCGACCCGGTCGTGAATGTGCTCGGCGACGGCCCAGGCGATGGAGACGCCGTCGTAGGTCGACGTGCCCCGCCCGATCTCGTCGAGGACGATGAGGCTCCGCGCGGTGGCGTGGCGCAGGATCTGCGCCGTCTCGCGCATCTCGACCATGAAGGTCGACTCGCCGCGCGCCAGGTTGTCGCCGGCGCCGACGCGGGTGAAGACGCGATCGCAGAGGCCGAGGCGGGCTTTTCCGGCCGCGACGAAGCCGCCCATCTGCGCCTGGATGACCGCCAGCGCCACCTGCCGCATGAGCGTCGACTTGCCCGCCATGTTGGGGCCGCTCACGATGAGGATCTGCTCCGCGGCGGGATCGAGGCGGACGTCGTTGGGGACGAAGGTGCCGGCGGCGGCCAGCCGCTCGACGACCGGGTGCCGCGAATCCCCGAGGTCGATCACGCCTTCCTCGTCGACGACCGGCCGGCAATACCCGTTCCGATGGGCGACCTCGGCCAGCGCGGCCAGCGTGTCAGCGGCGGCTACCCGGGCCCCGAGGGCCAACAGGCGCTCGGCCTCGGCAGCCACGCGGACGCGCAGCGCGGTGAAGATCTCCAACTCCATGGCGATGCGCCGCTCGTCCGCGGAGAGGACCGTGGCCTCGAACTCGCTGAGCTCGGTGGTGACGAACCGCTCGGCGTTGGCCACCGTCTGCTTGCGGCGGTAGTCCTCGGGGACCGCGCCGAGGTTCGCCCGCGTGACCTCGATGTAATAGCCGAACACGCTGTTGAACTTGACCTTCAGCGACGGAATCCCGGTGCGGGCTCGCTCGCGCGCCTCGATGGCGGCGATCCGGTCGCGACCGCCCGAGGCGATGTCGCAGAGCTCGTCGAGCTCGGGCGAGATGCCGGCGTTGATGTAGCCGCCTTCTTTGGTGAGCGCCGGCGCGTCCGCGCGGAGCACGCGGGCGAGCTCCGCGGCGAGCGGCGCACCGAGGTCGTCGCCGTCGGCGCCGAGGCGCAGGAGATCGGGCTCGCCGGCCGCCGCGCCGCCGATCTCGCCGGCGTGCGCCTCGGCGAGCGCGGCCGCGAGCTCCGGCAGCGCTGCCAGCGAGCGCCCCAGCACCGAGAGATCCCGCGGCGTGGCCACACCCAGCCGGGCGCGCCCGACCAGCCGCTCGAGATCGGCGATCCCGCCCAGGAGCTGGCGCGCCCGATCGCGCGCGGCGTGCGCGCCGACGAGCCGCTCGACCGCGTCGTGACGCCGCCGGATGGTCGGCAGGTCGACCGACGGGAAGAGGAGCCAGCGGCGCAAGAGGCGCCCCCCCATCGCGGTGCGTGTCTCGTCGAGCAGATCGATGAGCGAGCCCGACCGCCGGCGCTCCTGCAGCGACTCGACGAGCTCGAGGTGTGCGCGGGCCTGCTCGTCGAGGATCAGCGAGTCGGCGCGGGCGTAGACCTCCAGGCCCGGGAGCGGCAGCTCGGCCCCCGGCTGGGTGGCACGCGCATAGCGCAGGACCGCCGCCGCCGCCGCCGCCGCGCGCGGACGCCGCTCAAGGATGGTGGCGTCGAACGCGGCGCCGAACGCCCGTGGCAGCTCGACCGCCGGGTCGCCGTCGTCGACCGCCGCCCGCGGCAACCGCGGAAAGGCGGCCTTGACCACCTCGGCGAGCGCGCGGTCTCCGTCGCCGCGCCCGAACACCAGCTCCCGTGGCGCGACGCGCCCGATCTCCTCGACCAGGATCTCGGCGCTGGGCGCCTCCGTCGCCTGGAAGTCGCCCGTCGTGACATCGAGGAACGAGAACCCGTAGCCGCCGCGCGCGTCACCCACCGCCGCCGCCACGTGGCTGGGGGCGCGCGGATCGAGCGCCTCCTCGTCGAGCATCACGCCGGGCGTGATCACCCGGACCACGTCGCGCTTGACGATCCCCCGCGCCACCTTGGGGTCCTCGAGCTGCTCGCAGAGCGCGACCCGGTGGCCGAGGTCGGTCAGCTTGGTCAGGTAGGCGCGCACCGCGTGGTGCGGCACGCCGCACATGGGGACCGGATCTTCCTTCCCCTTGTCGCGCGTGGTGAGCGTCAGATCGAGGACGCGCGCCGCGTAGACGGCGTCGTCGTAGAACATCTCGTAGAAGTCGCCCAACCGGAACAGCACGATGGCGTCCGGGTACCTCGACTTGACGTCGAGGTACTGGCGCATCAGCGCGGTGGGCGCGGCGGCTTGCACGGATGTGCGGGCCATTCTGCCCGCCTCCTATTGTATTTTCTTGGCTATTTCTTCGGCGCGGCGGCCTTCTTCTTGGCCGGCTTCGCGCTGGCGGCCGCCTTCTCCTTGCCGGCCGTCTTCTTCTTGGCGACGCGCGCCTTCAGTTTTCGCTGCCGCGTGCGGCGGCGCATCTTCATCGATCGGCGATTGTCCCGTCGTCCCATGCGCTCGCAATATCCCGATTCAAGCGCGGCCGTCAAGCCAGCTCCGCGCGGCCGAAACAATTCCGGCTTAAGTTGTATCCGACGCGCGCGCGTGTTAGCTGGCTAGGACGCAGATGAAACTTCCCAACCTGCGGCGCCCGGTCGGAGCTTCGGTCCTGGCTGGGGTGTGCGGCGCGGGGCTCCTCGACCTCGTCCTCACGGCGAGCGGCGGCGCCGGCGTCGTGGCGCTGGCGCTGGGGCTCTACGGCGCGGCGGCGATCGTCTGCGGCCTCGGCGCGCAGCTGGTGGCCGACGCCCTCGAGGAAGCTCGGCCGCCCGCCTGGCGCTCGCTGCGGGCCGAGCCCGAGCGCGACCGCGCGGTGGCGACCGGGATCCTGGCCGCGCTGCTGGCGACGCTGGTCATCGCGGTGGTGGCGGCGGCCGGGCAGCGGGTCCTGGTCGGCAAGATGGCCAGCCAGAAGCTGGCCACCATCGCCGCGGCCGGGCTGGTGGTGATCGGCGCGCTGCCCGGCGCGGTGGCGGCGGTCGGGGCCCTCCCCTGGCTGCGCCGCCTGGCGCGCCTCCTGCCCCGCCCGCGCGCGCTGGGCGCCACCGGCTCCCTGCTCGCCGCGCTGGCGGCGGCGGCGGTGCTGGCGTTCGTCGTCGCGCTCTCTCGCGCCGACTGGCGGGTGCTCGACCTCGGGCCGCTCTACGCGCTGGCGGCGGCGGTCGTCCTCGGCGCGGCGCACGGCCTCTTCTGGTTCGGCACGCGCCCGGGTCGCGCCCTGCGCGCGCGTCTTCCGGCGGCGCTGGGGCTGGGGCTGCCGATTGCCGTCGCCGTCGCGGCGGTGGGCGGCCTGCTGGTCGGGTCGCGGCTCCCCGAGGGGGCGCCCGCCTTCGAGGCAGTGTCGGACCACGCCTGGGGCCTGCGCCTGCTGCTCGGCACCGCGCGCCGGCTGACCGACCACGACGGCGACGGGTTCTCGGCCCGCTTCGGCGGCGGCGACTGCGACGACACGCGCGCCGACGTCTACCCGGGCGCCGAGGACGTCCCCGGCGACGGCGTCGACCAGGACTGCGAGGGCGGCGACGCCCAGCCGGTCGCCGCGGCCGTCAAGAACGCGGCGCCCGCTCTCCCCGAGGCGGCGCCGATAGCGCCCATCAAGCCGCGCGCCGACGGTTTCAAGGGGAACATCCTCATCGTCACCATCGACGCCTTCCGGGGCGACCGGCTGGGCGTCGCCGGCTACGGCCGCCCGCCCGGCCACTCGCTGACGCCGACGCTCGACGCGCTGGCGCGACGCGGGGCCTACTTCCGTCGCGTCTGGTCGCAGGCGCCCAACACGCCGCGCTCCTTCCCCTCGATCGTCACCGGCCGCTACCCGACCGACATCGCCTTCGACAAGCCGACGGTGAACTACCCCAACCTGCTCCCCAGCAACCATACGTTCTTCGAGGTGCTCGCCGCCGCCGGCCTCGATCCGATCGGGATCTTTTCCCACTTCTACTTCACCGCCGACCGCGGGCTCGGGCGCGGGTTCGTCGCCTGGTCGGACGACGGCGCCGGAACGATCGCCGAGTCGAACAAGGACAGCGCCTCGCCGCGCATCGTCCCCCGCGTGATCGAACGCCTGAAGCAGGCCGCCGCCAAGCACGAGCGCTTCGTGCTCTGGACGCACCTGTTCGAGCCGCACTCCTCGTACATGCCGCACAAAGAGTTCCCGCTCTCGCTCTCGGGCGTGCCTGGACTGATGGAGAAGTACGACTACGAGATCGCTTACACCGACCTCTGGGTGAAGAAGCTGTTCGACGAGGTCAAGGCGCTCGGCCTGGACCAGGACACCGCGATCGTCGTGTGCGCCGACCACGGCGAAGCCTGGGGTGAGCACAAGCAGTACTTCCACGGCACCGACCTCTACGACGAGCAGATGCGCGTCCCCCTCATCATCGCCATCCCCGGGCAGAAGCCGGTGGTGGTCGACGACCAGGTCGAGCTGGTCGACGTCGGGCCCACGCTGCTCGATCTGGTCGGGGCGCCGATCCCGGCCGCCATGCGCGGGCGCAGCCTCCTGCCGCGCATCGAGGGGAAGCCGCTGCCGCCGGCGCCGGTCTTCTCGGAGATGATGCCGGCCACCGCCTGGCCGCACCAGGCGGCGATGATGGTCGACGGCGACCACAAGATCATCCACCGCATCAGCGACCGGCGCTGGGAGCTCTACGACCTCAAGCGCGACCCGGGCGAGAAGACCAACCTGGCTGCGAACCCAGCCGACGCGGCGCTGTTCGCCTCGCTGCGCGCCAAGCTGATCGCCTTCGAAGAGCGCCCCCGCTAGTCGCGCCCGCCGGGCGGCTGCGCGTCGGCGCCGGCGTCCGCCGGGCCCGCTGGCTGGACCCCGTCGAGCGCAGCGGCCAGCGCGGCGCGCTGCTCGGGGCGCGCGCGCGCCAGGACGTAGGCGCGGATCTCCTGCCAGCTCCCGGCGCCCGGATCGCGCCGGGCGCAGGTGATCGCCCGGAGCCAGAGCGGATCGGCCGGCTCGTCGCGCCAGCGCGCGGCGCGAATCCACTGCGCGCAGGCCTCGCGCGGGCGCCCGAGGCGCTCCCACACGACCGCGCCCCGCGCCAGGCCCGCGGGGCGATCGGGGGTGTGGAACGCGAGCTCCATCAGCATGCGCGCGGTGCCGCCGAACCGGCCGTCGCGGCCGAAGATGGTCGCCACCAGCTCGAGGACGTCGGGGGAGGTGGGATCCTCCTCGAGCAACAAGTCCGCCCAGCGGAGGGCGCGCGGGCCGTCGTCGAGAACCGCGGGGTACGCCGCGGCGAGCGGCAAGAGGCGCGCCTCGAGCGACGGCCCCCCGAGCACCCAGGCGCCGACGTCGGCCGGCATCGCCGGCGGGGCGACCGGCGCGGGCGGCGGCGCCGGGGCCAGGTCGGGGCGAATCCCGCCCAGCGCGGCGGCCAGCGCGAACTCCGCGCGCGCGTCGTCGCGGGCGTCGATCGCCTTCCAGGTGTCGCCCGCCGCGACCGCGGCGGCCGCGCGCTCGGGACCGAGCTTCCGACCGCGCGCCGGATCGAGCCGGGCCACCTCTTCGAGGTCGCGGCTCTCCGGGATGGGCCGGCCGAGCGCGTGGAAGGCCACCGCGCGCGCTTCCAAAAGGTCGGCCAGCCGCCCGAGCTCGTCGGCGGTCGGCTTGGCCCGCAGGACGGCGCCCCGCCGGTAGGTCCGCTCGAGGAGCGCCAGGGCGCGGAGCTCCATCACCGGCTCGCCGGCGGCGCGGGCGCGGGCGGCGGCCTCGCGGTCCTCGGCGGGCCTGGGGCGCGCCTCGGTCGGCGGGATCGACTTCTTGCCGTCGAGCGGCCGGCCGAACTGCCAGGGGGGAATGCCGCAGCCGGCAGCGATCGAGCCGCCGGCGAGCCAGAGCGCGGCGGCGATTCTCAGACGCCGCCGCCTCACGAGCGCCGCCTCCGCTCGCTGCGCGAGGGCGTCACGATGATCGCCAGCAGCGCCCCGCCCGCCAGCGCCCCGGCGAAGAACGAGAGCATCGGCAGCCCCACCGGCTCACGCAGGATCGCCGAGGGGGCCATGGCCGCGGCCAGCGGCGCGAAGGCCAGCGGCACCGAGGCGAGCGCCGCCAGGCCGCCCACCAGCACCAGCAGGATGGCGATGACGCCCGCCGCCGCGATGAGCCCGGCCCGCAGCGCCCGGTTCCAGAACTCGGAGAGCGCCTGGTCGTTCGGCGCGCCGCCGATCGGCTGGGCGTCGAGCCGGAAGGCGTCCGCCGTGTCGGGCGCCACCGGGATGCCGACCACCGGGCCGATCGCCTCCAGCGTCGCGCTCCGCACCTCGTCGGCCAGCACCCCTTCGGTCGGCAGGTCGGCGCCGTAGAGCATCTCCTTGAAGTCGATCCGCGTCGTGTGCCGCTTCTGCACCGCCGCGATCCGGCGGGCCAGCGCGGCGGCGGTGGCGTTCAGCATCGTCGCCGGCAGGCGTGTCCCGTAGACCGCCGCCACCACCGTCCGCACCTCCTCGGCCGGCGCGCCGGTGGCGAGCGCGTTCGCGCCGAGGATCAAGCGCTCGACCTCCTGCGGCGTCAGCGACCAGGGGTGGTGGGCCGCGAAGTTCCGGACCGTGTCGGCCACCTCGGCCTCCAGGCGCGGCGGATCGGCGGCCGGAATCAGCGCCGCGGCGCGGGCCACGCGCTGCACCGAGACCGACTCGGCGTGGTTCAGCGTGCGGCCCGAGCGGGCACAGATCCGCAAGATCCGATCGCGCGCGTCGTCGGCCAGGATCCCCGCCCCCACCAGGCGCGCCACCGGCGACGTCGCGGCGGACGAAAGGTCGATCCGGGCCATGGCGTGCCGCATCTCGCGCCGGATGTAGCGCTCGGCGTGGGCGACGATCGCCAGACGGTCGGTGGTCGGATCGTCGTCGAAGCGGACGCCGATGAGCGCCTCGCGACGATCGGCCGCCAGCTCGAGCCGAACCGCGGGGTCGGTGCGGGCCTGGACCAGGATCCGGCGCAGCTCCTCCGGATCCTCCGGGATGCCGGCCGCCTCCTGCCCCTCGAAGGTGACGCCCAAGAACAGATCGGCCACCGACCAGGCGTTGGCCACGCCCGGCTGCGCGCGCAGGTCGTCGGCAAAGCGACGGACCTCGCGCAGCACGACCGGCTCGTCGAGATCGCCGCGGACGCTGACGAAGAACATCGGCGCCGCGCTCCACTGCCGCGTCCCGACCCGCACCCGCGGCGAGACCGCGGCCACCTCGAGCGCCAGCGCCGCCGACATCCAGAGCACCGCCGCCAGGTGGCGCGGGGCGGCCACCTCCTCGGCGTCGTGCGCCCGCGACCCGCCGAGCGCGATGGCGGCCGCCCCCAGCGCCGCCAGAGCACCCGCCAGCCGCACGCCCGGAACCGGCATCAGCGCGAACGGGGCCGCCGCCGCCGCCGCCGCGGCCAGCGCGCGCGACATCCGCCGCCGCCCGAGCGGGAAGTGCGCCCGCCGCGCCGCCACCATCACGAAGAAGGCCCAGATCGCCGCGAACCCGAGCGGCAAGAAGCGCGCGCGGTGCCGCCGCGGATCGGGCCACAGGGGGCGCGCCTCGAGACCGCCCGGCGACGGCGCCAGGCCGAGGCCCGAGTCGCCGAGCGCCTTCTGCACCGCTGGCTCGACGCGATCCCAGTCCGGGGCGTCGACCAGGAAGCGCACCCGCCGGCCGTTCTCGGTGAGGAACCACCCGAGCGCGTCGGCGCGCCGCACGATCCGCTGCCTGGCCGCTTCACCTTCGCTTTCGCTCTGTCCGCGCGCCAGCACGGGCCGCGCGCTCGGCTTGCCGCTGGGATCGACGGTGATGTCGAGCAGCTCCGCCGGGCCGAACACGGCGCGCACGCCCGGGAGGCCGGCCATCTTCTGCTCGGCCAGCGCCAGCGCCTGCCGGTTGGCGGCGTCATAGAGATCGTCGACCTCGACGTCGACCTCGGTGAGCCCGACCAGGCCGAAGCGCGCACCGCTCTCCCGGCCGCGCATCACGGCCGGGGCGTGCGCGGGCGCCCAGGCGAAGGAATCCTCGGCCGCGCGCGCCGGACGCGCGGACAGCGCCCCGATCGCGCTGATGGTCGCGCCCAAAATGCGGACGACGACGACGGCCAGGCCCCGGAATCTCACGCCGGCCTAAGCTACACGAAACCCTCGGCTTATCGCACGAACGTCGCGGCGTGGGCGACCGCCACGCTCCGCTCAGCCTCGGCGTCGGAGAGGATCTTGTTGTCGATCAAGAGCTGGTACTCGAGCCGCAGGTGGGTGTTGAGCAGGTACGGCCCGTCCGTATTGATGGTGTAGCGGACGCCGGCATTCTCGAATTTCCGCAGCGCCGTCCCCAGGTCGGCCAGGCTGGCCACCGCGCGCGTGCGCAGGTTCGAGCTCGGGCAGATCTCCAGCACCGTGCCCGCCTCGGCCAGCTTGCGGACCGCCTCCTCGCTGGACGCGGCGGCGATGCCGTGGCCGATTCGCGCGGGGGCCAGCTCTTTGAGCACCGCCAGCACGCCGGGCGCGGCCGTGTAGGCCGTCTCGCCCGTGTGGACGGTGGTCCCGAGCGCGGCCGCGCGGGCCCGGGCGAACAGCTCCCGGTAACCGGACACCTGATCGCCGAGCTCCAGCGTGTGCGCCTCGGGGCCGGCCAGGTCGATCCCCACCACCCCGCGCGCCTTGTACTTCACCGCCTTCTTCACCAGGATCTCGTTCAGCTCCAGCGAAAACTCGCGCGCCAGGCAGAAGATGAGCCCGGCCCGCACGCCGTACTCCAGGCAGGCGCGGTCCATCCCGCGCAGGGCCGCGTGGATGATGTGGTCGAGGTCGCGCTCGCCGCCCAGGTTGCGCTTCATGGGGTTGAAGCGCAGCTCGATCAGCGACACGCCGCTCGAGCGGAACTCCTTGCCGATGATCTCGTAGACCGAGCGCTCGATGGCCGCCGGCGAGGACTGAATCTTCTCCGTCCAGTGGTGGAGGATGGCCAGGTACTCGTCGAGCGAGGAGACCGTCTCCGGCTTGGCGGTGACCAGGTCCCGGAACTCCCAGTAAGTGGAAACCGGAAGCTTGAACCCCTGCTCGTGCGCGATCGACCAGAGGATGTGCGGGGCGACGGCGCCCCCCACGTGGATGTGCAGATCGCAGAGCTCGAGGCCGGGATCGAGCATCTATCTGCTTATAGTATTCGCCGAAAACGGGCTAACGGCCAGCGGCGGCGCCCTTGACCGTCGGCACCGCGTGGGGCTTGCCGTTTCGGTTGAGCAGGGAGCGGAGCTCCTGGCCCGGGGAGAAGGTGATGGTCTCCTGCTGGGGAATCGTGATCGGCGCGCCGGTCTTGGGGTTCTTGACCATCCGGGGGGGACGGCGGCGCTTGGAGAAGGTGCCGAACCCCGGGTAGGTCAGGCGCGGACCCTGCGTGCGGCTGACCCGGGTGCGGATGAAGTAGTCGCCCATCTCCACGAAGACGGCGTCGACGATCTGCGACACCGTCTTCTTCGTCAGCTCTCGCGGCAGGTGCTTGCTCGCATAGACACGCTCGATGAGCTCCGCCTTCGTCATTCGTCTCTCCCGGTCCCCGTCCTGACGGGTGCGCCAGACTACGGATTTGAAATCGAGGTGTCAACGCGGTCGCGCGGCGGTTCTTGGTTTATTCTAGAAAGGGGAGCGAATGGGCAAACGCTTCGGGAGACGATGATGAGCGCCAGCAAGGTGACCTACGTCAGCCTGTCAGCGGACGACCCGACCATCGACGCCGGCTTCACCGCGGCCATCGCGGAGGCCCGCGCCGGGCTCGGCGCCACGGCGCCGCTGCTGGTGGCGGGAGAGACGCGCGCCGGCGCGGGGGCCATCGAGAGCCGCAACCCGGCCGACACGCGCAGCGTCGTCGCCCGGGTGACCGCCGCCGGCGCGACCGATCTGCGCGACGCCGTCGCCGCAGCGCGCGCCGCTTTTCCTGCCTGGAGCGGCCGCCCCTGGCAAGAGCGCGTGGCGATCATCGAGCGGGCGGGCGAGCTGGTGCGCGCGCGGAGGTTCGAGCTCTCCGTCTGGATGATCCTGGAGATGGGAAAGAACCGCGTCGAGGCGCTGGGCGAGATCGAGGAGACCGCGGATCTGCTCGCCTACTACGCCGGCCAGATGCGCGACAACGGCGGCTACGTCCGCGAGATGGGCCGCCTCGCGCCGACCGACCGCAACGTGAGCGTGCTGCGCCCCTACGGCGTCTGGGCGGTGATCGCCCCCTGGAACTTCCCCTACGCGCTGCTCGGCGCGCCGGTGGCGGCGGCGCTGGTGGCGGGCAACACGGTGGTCTGCAAGCCGTCGTCGGAGACGCCGCTCTCGGGCCTCAAGCTGGCGGAGATCTTCCACGCCGCGGGCGTCCCGCCGGCGGCGCTCACCTGCCTGCCGGGGAGCGGGCGGGTGGTGGGCGACGGCCTGGTCGAGCACCCCGACGTCGCGGGCGTCACCTTCACCGGGTCGTACGACGTGGGGTTCAAGCGGCTCTATCAGCGGTTCGCGGGCGAGTTCCCCAAACCGGCCATCGTCGAGATGGGGGGGAAGAACCCGGCGCTGGTCATGCCCAGCGCCGATCTCGCTCAGGCCGTGCAGGGGATCTACCGATCTGCCTTCGGGATGAACGGCCACAAGTGCTCCGCCTGCTCGCGGGTCTATGTCCACCGCGCCGTGGCCGCCGAGCTGCTGGCGGGGCTGGTGAAGGCGGCCGACGGCGTCACCCCCGCCGATCCGCTGCAGAAAGGGACCTTCGTGGGCCCGCTGGCCACCAAGCAGAGCTACGAGGACTACCAGCGCTACGTGGCGCTGGCCAAGAAGGTCGGTGCGGCCGGCGACGTGGTCAAGGCCGGCGGCGCCGTGCTGACCGACGGCGCCTACGCCCACGGCTACTTCGTCCGCCCCACCGTGCTGGCGGAGTTGCCGCCCGAGCACCAGCTCGTGCGCGACGAGCTGTTCGTCCCCATCGTCGTCGTCGAGACCGTCGACAGCCTGGACGAGGCGCTGGCGCGGGCCAACGACACCAAGTTCGGGCTGACCGCGGGGTTCTTCTCGCGCGAGCAAAAGGAGATCGACACCTTCTTCGACCGCATCGAGGCCGGCGTCACCTACGTCAACCGCGCGGCCGGGGCGACCACCGGCGCCTGGCCGGGCGTGCAACCCTTCGGCGGCTGGAAGGGGAGCGGCTCGACGGGGAAGAACATCGGCGGCCTCTACACGGTCCCCTGCTACCTGCGCGAGCAGAGCCGGACGGTGTGCCAGTGAGCAGCCAGGCGCAGGCGCGGGCGGCGCTCGACGCGCTGGCGGCGCAGCCGATCACGCTGGTCACGCCGCCGCCCGGGCCCAAGGCCAAGGAGATGATCGCCCGCGCCCTCCCCCACCTCTCGCCGTCGCTCATCCACTGCTACCCGCTGATGGTCAAGCGGGCGTCCGGCTGCATGGTCGAGGACGTCGACGGCAACGTCTATCTGGACGTCGAGGCGGGCGTGGCCACGGCGTCGACCGGGCACTGCCACCCGGCGGTGGCCGCCGCGATCGCCGCGCAGGCCGAGGTGCTGATCCACATCTGCGGGACCGACTTCCACTACCCGGGCTACGGCGCGATCTGCGAGCGGCTCGGCGCGCTGGCCCAGCGGATCGGGCCCAACGCGCATCACTGGCAGACCTTCCTCACCAACTCGGGGACCGAGGCGGTCGAGGCCTCCCTCAAGCTGGCGCGGCAGCATACGCAGAGGACCGCCATCGTCGCCTTTCGCGGCGGGTTCCACGGGCGCACGATGGGCTCGCTCTCGCTCACCGCCAGCAAGGGGAAGTATCGGCGCGGGTTCGGCCCGTTTCTCTCCGGCGTCTTCCACGCCACCTACGGCGACCTCGACAGCGTCGTCGAGCTCTTCTCCACCGTCGCCCCGGCCGAGGACGTGGCCGCCGTCGTCGTCGAGCCGGTCCTCGGCGAGGGCGGCTACATCGTGCCGCCCGCGGACTTCCTGCCGGGGCTGCGCGCGCTCTGCGACCTGCACGGCATCATGCTGGTCTTCGACGAGGTCCAAAGCGGCATGGGGCGCACGGGGAAGATGTTCGCCGCCGAGCACACCGGCGTGGTCCCGGACATCCTGCTCGTGGCCAAGGGGATCGCCTCGGGGATGCCGCTCGGGGCGATGATGGCGCCGCGCGAGATCATGACCTGGCCGGCCGGCAGCCACGGCTCGACGATCGCCGGCAACCCGGTGGCCATCGCCGCCGGTCTGGCGACCCTCGATCTCCTCGAGGGCGGCCTGCTGGTCAATTCGGCGCGGGTCGGCGTCCGGCTGCAGAAGATGCTCTCGGACAAGCTGGCCGGCGTTCCGGGCGTCATCGAGGTGCGCGGCGTGGGCCTGATGATCGGCGTCGAGCTCGAGTCGCACGACCTCTCGGAGGCGGTGGCGCAGCTCTGCTTCCGGCGTGGTCTCCTGGTGCTCGAGTGCGGCAAGAAGGCGATCCGGTTCTCGCCGCCGCTCATCCTGACCGAGGCGCAGGCCGCGGTGACCGCGGACGTCTTCGCCAAGGCCGTGGCCGACGCGCGGGCGGCCGCCGGGGCATGAGCGCGCTCAGCGACGAGCAGGCCGCGCGCGTCTTCTATACCTGGAGCGCCCAGCAGAGCGCCGTGCCGCTGGAGATCACCGGCGGCCAGGGGGCGCGCTTCACCACCGC